>JBKJRK010000105.1:0-8563 GCA_046593135.1 Tepidisphaeraceae bacterium
CTTATGGTCGTGGCAGCGCGAGCATTCGAACGTCAGGCCGAGGAAAGCGGTGCCCATCGTGTTCACGCGATCGACGACGTACGCGACGCGGAATTCCTCCTCGACGATGCCGCCTTCCTCGTTTTGCATGTGCAAACGGTTGAACGCGGTCGCCAGGCGCTGCTCTTTCGTTGCGTTCGGCAACAAGTCGCCGGCCAGTTGCCAGGTGGCGAACTGGTCGAACGGAAGGTTTTGATTAAACGACTTGATGACCCAGCCGCGGTACGGCCAAGTCGGCCGATCGCGGTCGGACTGGTAACCGTGTGTGTCGGCGAAGCGCGCTAGATCCAGCCAATCGACGGCCATGCGCTCGCCATAACGGGGAGAGGCGAGGAGGCGGTCGACGACTTTCTCGTAAGCCGTCTCGGAGTTGTCGGCGACGAAGGCGTCGATTTCCTGCGGCGTCGGGGGCAGGCCGGTGAGGTCGAGGGCGACCCGGCGGAGGAGCGTTGCCTTCTCGGCCTCGGGTAACGGCGCGAGCTTATCCTGTTCGACTCGGGCGAGGACGAACGCGTCGATCGCATTACGCACCCAGTCTTGCCGATGCGGCTTTGGGATGTCGTTTCGTTTCGGCGCGACGAACGACCAATGCACGCCCCATTTCGCGCCCTGTTCCACCCACCGCTTCAGCGTTTCAACCTGCTCCGGCGTAATGTGCCGGTTTGAATCAGGCGGCGGCATGACCTCATCGGGATCTTTGGTGGTGATCCGCCGGACCAGCTCGCTCTCGGCAATCTTCCCCGCCACGACGACCGCGACGCCGTCTTTCACGCGGAACGCGCCTTCTTTGGTGTCAAGGCGCAGGCTCGCTTTGCGCGCCGGCTCGTCGGGCCCGTGGCAGTGGTAGCAGGCATCGGACAAAATCGGCAGGACGTCGCGGGCGTAGTCGACGTGGGCGGGCGCTTCGGCCCGCGCGGGCGCGTGAGTCATGATCGCCATAAGCCAGCCGGCAAGGACGGGGATCGTCACGTGTCTCGTGAGCGGATGGAGTTGGCTGCGGGCTTCAGAGGAGGCCATTACAGGTCCTTCGAGGATGCGTCATCGTCCTAAAGTATTAAGTATACGGTGAAATCGGCCCGGCGTTTTCCGAATACCGGCTATCGAAGCCGGACCACGTCAGCGGCCGCCGCCGTCAGGAGCTCACCCGCCCGGCGGATCGATTCGTCGAGGCTGAGGCCGTCTGGGCGAATCACGCGAAGTTCTTCGAGGAAGCCATGCCATTCGCGATCGGTGCCAGGGGGCGCATCGCCGACGAGGGCGGTGCACCGGACACCTTTTTCCTTGCAGAGTCGGGCGACGCCGGCGACGACTTTGCCGGACAGGCTGGACGCGTCGAACCGGCCTTCGCCCGTGAGGCAGAGGTCGGCGCCGCGGATGCGGTCGCGCAGCCGGGTGGCGTCGGCAACGATGTCGAAGCCGCTGCGGAGCGTTGCGCCGAAGAACGCCAGCATCCCGAAGCCGAGCCCACCGGCGGCGCCGGCGCCGGGGATATTGGCTTCGGCCGTCTTGCCGAGACGTTGGGCCAGTGCGCTAAGCGACTCATCCAATTCCCGCACGACCTCCTCTGTCGCGCCCTTCTGTGGGCCAAAGATCGGGGCGGCGCCGTTCGGGCCGAACAACGGGTTGGTCACGTCGCACGCGACTGTGATCTTTACCCGGTCAACCGGGCTCCCCCGGCCGTTCTTGACGAGGACAACGGAGGCCAAATCGCGCCCACATAGCGGCTCCGTCGGCGATACGGGTTGACCGTCAACTAGGATGACCGCGAGTCCGCACGCCTGGGCGCAACCGATGCCGGCGTCGCACGTCGCGCTGCCGCCGATACCGAGAATGATGCGCGTGATTCCAGGGGTCGTGGCGGCGGCGACGAGCAACTCGCCGGTGCCGAAAGTCGTCGTGTTCAGTGGGTTGCGGTCTTCCGATTTGAGCAAAGCCAGCCCGCTGGCGGCCGCCATTTCGACGACCGCCGTTCGCCCGTCGCCCAGTACGCCGAAGGCGGCGTCCACTTTCATTTCCGGCAGCGGGCCGGTGACGCGACGGCGTTCGATTCGCCCGCCAGTTGCCGCGACGAGCGCCTCGACCGTTCCCTCGCCGCCGTCGGCCATGGGACAGAGGTCGAGTTCCGCCTCGGGCAGTACGTTCCGAATGCCCCGCGCAATGGCGTCCGCAACCTGCGGCGCGGTGAGGCAGTCTTTGAACTTGTCCGGGGCGATGACGATTTTCACAACCGTGGCGCGGGCGTCTCGCCCGCGTTTCGCATGGTAAAAAGAACGCGGGCGAGGCTCGCACCACGAGGGTTCTGAAGCGGTCACTGACCTTTCCACTTCAGTTCGACCACCACCGGCCGATGATCCGACGCAACCGGCTCATCCAGCACCTTCGCGCTAACCACTTCCCACCCGTGCCCCTTCGGCAGCAGGATGTAGTCGATCTTCCGCCGTGGTGCTTCGGAGGGGACGGTCGGCCCCGAGTCGGCGGTCGCGTCTTCCCACGATTCGCCCATCAGTTTCATCACCTCACTGTCCGGCGTGGCGTTGAAGTCGCCGAGCAGCATCGCGGCAGGTTTTTGCGCAGAAAGATCGTTTTTCAAAATCCGATTCAGCTCGACGGCCTGTGCGAGGCGGAGCTCGGGGTCGTTTTTGGCATGAAGGTGGGTGCCGACGAACAACAGATTCGGCAGCGGCTTGGGTTGCTTGATCCTCGCTACCAGGGCGATCCTTTGTTCGTGGTCGGCGGCGTTGGGGAGCTTGTGGACATCCATCTTTTGAATTGGCCGGCGGGAGAGGATGACCTGCCCGTAGTCCCCGCCGTCGTGGTCGATGGCTTTTCCGAAGATGCCGTGCATGCCGGTGAGGCGTGCAAGCTCCGCCGCCTCGTCG
Source organism: Tepidisphaeraceae bacterium (assembly GCA_046593135.1). GTDB lineage: Bacteria > Planctomycetota > Phycisphaerae > Tepidisphaerales > Tepidisphaeraceae > JBKJRK01. The sequence continues at coordinate 2,919 of JBKJRK010000105.1, forward strand.
ACGCCGCCGCTGCGCCGCGCCTTGACGTCGACTTCCTGAACCGCCACGACGTCGACGTTCGCCGCCTTGATGACGTTCGCAATCCGCTGCAGGTCGAACTTGTCGTCCAAGCCCTTGGCGATGTGAATGTTGTAGGTCATAACCCGCAACGTCTTGGCGCCGCCCGCGGCTTTCGCCGCCGGCTTATTGGAGGAGCAGCCCACGGGGAACAGCAGGAGCGAAAGAACGCCGCAAACAAGATAACGGTGAATCATGGCGGATGAGACTACCACGGCAGGCGACGGCGTCCATCCCAAACAGGTCGGCCGGGATGCAACGCTGATGAATCCGTTCGGCGCGACCGCCAGCGGGGTTGAATAGATGAAGCTTGCCTGTTGCCGAGTAGCGCGGAAACGGAGCATTTCGCAGTCCATGGTCGCTTTTCAGCTCACACACTAAATTTTTAGGATCGCTTCAACTTATTCGCCGCCGGCGGCCCTTGTTCATCATCCTTACCGGTGTTGCCGATCGACACGCGTCCCGAAAAGCCACCGCCAAACAAAATACACCGGCACGCCCGCGACGAGGATGACGAGCCAGGCGCCGTTGGTTTTCCAGTCGTCCATGATGGCCAGGACCGTCATGGTCAGGCTCGCCAGAACGAACATCGCCGGCACGAACGGATACCCCGGTACGCGGAACGGGCGGGGCGCGTGGGGGAGCCGGCGGCGGAGGATGAAAACGGACACGGCGGCGAGGCCGTAGAAGATCCACATGGTGAAGACGAAGCTGTTCGCCAGGCTCTGAAAATCCTTGAGCACGAGCACCATGACGCAGGAGAGGGCGAGCTGCGTCCACAGCGCGACGGCGGGCGTTTCGAAGCGGGGGCTGACGCGGGCGAGGAACCGGAACAGCAGGCCGTCGCGGGCCTGGGCGAAGGTGACGCGGGCGCCGGTCATCACGCCGGCGTGGGAACTGCCGAGGGTTGAAAGGATGATGAGCACCGTCACGGCCTGCATGCCGGTCGGGCCGGCCAGCCGCGTGAGGAGCAGTGGGGCGACGGTTTCGGTCTGCCGCATGTCGGCCAGCGGCAGGTGCCAGAGGTAGACGGCGTTGGCGAGCACGTACAGGCCGATCACGGCGAGTGTGCCGAAGACGTAGACGCGCGGCAGCGTGCGGCCGGGGTTTTTCACTTCGCCGGCGATCGAGCCGACGTCGGCCCAGCCGTCGTAGGTCCACATGACCGCCGCCATCACGGGGACGATCGCGTGGAAGAGCGATCGGGGCGATTCAGTCTCCATGAAATGTGACGCCGCGACATCGCCGGCGAGCAGTTGGCGGATCGCGACGAACACGCCGAGCACGACGATCGCGCCGACGGCGGCGTATTTGAGCCCGGTCAGCACGATCGCGAACCGCGCGCTGCCGCGCACGCCCAGCACGTTGATCAGCGTCAGCACGAACAGTCCGGCACACGTCAGCAGCGGCGCGCTCCAGTTCAGCCCGGTCAGGCTGTTGAAGTGCATGGAGAACACGCTGGCGATCCCGCCGGCGGCGGCGGGCTTGGTGATGAGCATGTACGTCCACCCGAACACGAACGCCGGGCAGGGGCCGAAGCCTTCCCGGAGGAAGACGTAGATGCCGCCGCTGCGGGGGAGCATCGCTGCCAACTCGGCGAACGTGAGTGCGCCGCACAGGGCGATTAGACCGCCGACCACCCAAAGCGCGAGGATGAGCGACGGGCTGCCGAGGTTCCGGGCGATCGTGGTCGGCGTGGCGAAGATCCCGCTGCCGATGACGATGCCCACCATCACCGCGATCGCGCCCCAGAAGCCGACCTTGCGCGGAAGATCGGGCGGGACGTCTTGGAGCGAGTGAAGGTTGTTTTCGGCGTCGTCGATGCCAGCACCTGCCGTCATGATTCACCGCGGCTTTTCTACCGTCGCCGCGTCGGAGATTTACGCCCGCTCCGACGATTCGTCGCCGACAAGCCTGAGCCTGGCTCCGAGCCGGGCTTTTACCTCGGGCCACTCGGCTTCGATGATGCTGAAGTAAATCGAATCGCGGTACCGGCCGTCGGGCATGATCATGTGATTTCGGATGACGCCTTCCGGTTTTGCCCCGAGGCGCAAGATGGCCGTCCGCGATTGGTGGTTTAGGACATTGGTGGAGAACTCGACGCGAATACACTGCCAGTGCTCGAACGCGTGGGTGAGCAGCAAGAGCTTCGCTTCGGTGTTGACTGCAGTTCGCTGCGCGCTTGCAGCCAGCCAGGTGTATCCGATTTCGACACGCCGGTGTTTCCGCTCGATGTGAACAAACCGGGTGCAGCCGACAACTTGGTTCAATGACTTTCGGATGATAACAAACGGAAGCTCATGCCCCGCGGCCTGTTCGTCAAGCGTCGCCGCGATGTACGCGGCCATGGTCGCGCGAGAGGGAACGGTGGTGACCGTAGAGTTCCAAAGCTCCCCGTCCCCGGCGGCGGCGACGAGCGATTCTTCGTGGGCCGCCGACAGGGGCTCCAGGCGGACGTGCCGACCTTCGAGAATGACGGGAATGATTTCCATCTTCTTAAATCACGCAGATCGAAGACGGCGCTTTTCCGGCACCAGCTTGATATCCAATCGTCGGTTGAGGGCGTGGGCGATGCGGTGGAGCATCGACAGGGAATGTCCGGCGTAGTCGGCGTCTTCCAGACGCGCGATGACCGGCTGCTTGGTCCCCACCAGGTCGGCGAGCTGTTTCTGGGTAAGTTTGGCGGCGGCGCGAGCGTCGTAGATAAGCTTGGCGACCGAGGCGTTGACGGTCGCCTGTTCGACGAGTTCCCGCATGGCCGCATCCCGGCGGGTGAAGCGGTGGTCGAGAATCTCAAGGGCGTTGGAGGTCGTCCGGGCTTCGCGGGAGGACTTCGACCGCCGTGTGCCGGGTTGGGTTTTGTTCATATTTCCTCTTTCGTTCGATGGCCCGGTTAATGTCAATCGCCGGCACCTTGTCTTCCTTGGTCAACGCGTGGGTCAGGATCGCCACGTTTCGGCCATGAAAGAAATACAAAATCCGGTACTGCACCCGGCCCCGCTTGGCCCGAAGCTCGTAGATGCCGTCCCGAAGGATATCGGCATGTGGCCGACGCAGTTCGTGTCCGAACTGGGCGAGCAAGCGAATCCGCGCGACGCATTCCGCGGCGGCTTTCTTGTCTCGGCGGTAAAGGCCTTCGAGCCAGTCGAGCACCGGCACCGCATCATGCTCTGAATAAAATACGATCTGGATGACAGGCATGAGCCTCTTTTAATATACCAATTTTGTTATTAAGAGGCAAGCCGACATCTTGAAGAGGGCGGAACAAGCAGTGGCACGATTCTTTTTGCGGAGCAGTCGGTATTCGTCGCGAAAAATGGCGGATGTCTACTCCGCCGTGTCCGCCGGCGGCGGCCCCTGCTCTTCGATCTCGCCGGCGTCGCTGGCGCCTTCGAAATCCATCAGGAAATGCACGTTCTTCATCCGCTCGGCCCCGACGAGTTTTTCCAGCACGCGTTTGGCCCGGCGGATGCCGGTTCGGCGGGTGACGTGGGAAACGACGACGTGCTGGTTCTTCAGCGTCGGCAAAATCTCGGCGAACTGGTCGACGTGCAGGTGCCGGCCGGCCTTGGCTTTGGCTTTGTGGTCGGGGTCGATGAACGTGCATTCGGTGATGAGAATCTCGGCGTTGACGACGTCGGGATGCTCGAACACGGGGCCGGCGGCGGTGTCGCCGAGGAAGGCGACGAGCGGGACCTCGACGCGGTACTGGATCTCGACTCCCTCTTTTCGCATTGCGGCCAATTCGGGGCCGGGACGGCCCATGTATTCGGCCTTGAGCTTTTCGCGGATGCTGACGAGCGAATAGCCCAGGCTGGTCCCGCCGTGGTGGGTGGCGAAGCATCGGATGCCGAAATCCCGCCGGACTTCGTACATCTGGCCGGCACTCATGGGAATGAGCTTGAACGGGGTGCCTTGGCGTTCCACCTCCCGCCAGCAGCGAAGCATTTTGTCGACCGGCGCTTCCAGCTCGCGGGGCAGGAAAATGGTCCCCGGCTTCATTCCTTGGAAGTACCGCTGTGACAAGTAGTAAGGAAGGCCCGCCAGATGGTCCATGTGCGCGTGCGTGATGCAGACGAAGTCGCTCGTCAGCGCAAAATAGGGTGCCCGGCCGATGTCAAAGCAGACATTCAGCTCGGGGATCTGCGCGACGGTTTCCTCGCCGGCAACGCTGTACCCGATCACGCTGTGCGCCCCGAAGCCGAGCTTCGCGAATCGCTGAACCAGGAACGACTTGTCAGGAATGGGCATGGGAAAGTTGATTGAGAGTTGATTGTTGAAAGTTGATGTTTGTAGGAGTCCGGCTCGGCGACTCAAGACCCTGGGCCTCCGTTCGACCATCAACTATCAACGATCAACCTTCAACTCTCAACCCCTCCATTTTGCGTTCACATCGGCAAATGGGTACATTCTGTAGTGATGAGGTGCCCGTTTTGTTCAGCCGACAAGGAGAGCCTGAAGGTGATCGATTCTCGCACCTGCGAGAACGGTCGCTCGATCCGGCGTCGGCGGGAATGCCTCCGGTGCAACAAGCGATTCACCACTTACGAACGCGTCGAGCAGGTGACTCGCCTGATGGTCGTCAAAAAAGACGGCCGGCGGGTGCCGTGGGACCGGGAGAAAATTCTGGGGGGCTTGGAGCGGGCATGCTTCAAGCGGCCTATTCCGGAAACTGAACTCATTCGAATCGCAGACGAAGTAGAGGAAGAGGTTAAGGCCGCCTTCGATCGAGAAGTGCCGAGTCCGGCGATCGGCAAGGCGGTGATCGACAAGCTCCGCCGGCTCGATCAGGTGGCGTACGTGCGGTTTGCCAGCGTGTACCGCCAATTCAAGACGCTGGAAGAGTTGGTCGGCGAAGCGCAGGCGGTGATTGATGCCCGCCGGTACGAAGACCCGCCGGGGCAGGGTAAGCTGTTTGTCGAGCTCAGTCCGACGCGCGCGGCGCGGGAAGACGGTCCGGACGATGCCCCCGCCAGCGGCACAGGACGTCGCGCGGCGAAGAACCGGCGGCAGAGCCAGGTGGCGCCGGTAGTTCAATGAGAATCATCCGTTGTGAACGGTGATCCGCCGCGGCGGCGACAGTATTTAACTTTGAGGGGGGTCCGGGCCTGCGAATCCGGCATTGGGGGCCGCCGGCTTTGGCAAGAATCGGCAGAAAATCATCCGTTCGCGCACGATCGTCCGATAACATTCGGAGGCATCTGAGATGCATCACCTTGCTCGACACCCTCGTCTCCGCCGTTGCCTGCTGGGCGCAGCGGCTCTTGCGCTTTCACCGGGCCTTGTTTTGACGGGCTGTAAGAACGAAGCGCCGAAGGAAAACTCCGCGCTGAAGATCCGTTACAACGACCTCGGTGCGAAGAAAAACGTGCCGCCGTTTATGAAGGGCACGATCTGGGAGTACGCGGACCGCACCAACGACGAGCCTTACGCCGTCGCGTCCTACGGGTTGGTCGGGCGTTTGCGCGACACCGGCGACAGCACGGCGTCGTTGCAGGTTCGCCAGTGGATGGTCAAGCAGATGGCCCGCCACGGCTACGGCAGCAAGCTCCAGCCGGGCTATGAGGCGATCGGGGCTGAGCAGATCC
>JBKJRK010000148.1:0-5319 GCA_046593135.1 Tepidisphaeraceae bacterium
GTCCGGTCTCCTGATTCGAGTCGTAGAACAACCCGATCAGAACCGGCGGTGGCTTTTACTTACAGATCAATTGTTACACTCCCCACGAATGAATTCTACGGTGACGATTGACCTTCCCCTAGCCCAGTAGGCGCAGCCTCGAGAGGAGTCCGCTGAGGGGTTATCGACGATTGACCCTCCCCATGGGTGAAAATTCGTGACGTTCGTGGCTAGTTTTTCTTTCCCCTCGTACTCGGAGAAAGTCCTGCGCCCAGCGCCGCGGGACGAAAACCGGAGGCAAATTGTTGACGAAGCTACACCTTGGGATGGTCGGCCTTATTCTGCTGATTTCGTGCGCGGGGAATGCCCGCGCCGCCGACCGCGCCAAACCGACCCTGCTTAAAACCACCACCGGCGTCGAATTCGGCCTGCTCGGGGCAAAGCCGGCGGCTCCCGCGCCGACGCTGTTCGTCTTCGCCAACGACATCAACACCACACTCGCCGACCCGGCGTACAACAAGGTAGGCCAGCTTCTGGCCCAACAAGGCTACCTCTGCGTCACCCTCGACGCCCCGGCCCACGGCAAGGACGCCGATCCCAAGCACCCCAGCGAACTGTCCGCGTGGCGCGAACGCATCGAACACGGCGACGATCTGGTCGCCGGTTTCACGTCCCACTGTGCCAAAGTGCTCGATTACCTGATCGCCGAAGGCTACACCGACCCGAATCGCGTCGCCGCCGCCGGGACGTCGCGTGGCGGGTTCCTCGCGCTCCATTTCGCCGCGGCCGACCCCCGGGTGCGGTGCGTCGTCGGGTTTGCACCGGTCACGAACCTGATGGCGCTGTCGGAGTTCGCCGGGATGACGACCGAGCCCGCCGCCCGGGCGTTATCGCTGGTGAACGTCGCCGACAAACTCGTCGGGCGGCCGATCTGGGTGTGCATCGGGAACGACGACCGCCGGGTCAGCACCGATGACGCCATCGCTTTCACACGCACGGCGGTTCGATCCGCTGTCGACAAACAGAAGCCCGCCGCCATTGAGTTGCACGTTACAACATCCCAGGGTCACTCTGTTCATCCGACAGCCCACGCCGAGGCGGCGGGTTGGATCGCTGCGCGGGTGAGTGAGGCAGCAATCCAGCAGGTCGGCGATCGCACGTGTTTGTTTCTCGATGATCGGTTCATCGCGGAGCAGAAGGGCCTGACGCGCACGTGGCGCCAGGCCCGCCCGCTTCCGCAGCCGGCGATTACCGGCGACGCCTGGGACCAGTGGCCGCATCTGTTCGGGAGCGCGATCTTCGACCCTCAGGAGAAGCTGTATCGAATGTGGTACAGCAGCATTCGCGAGGGGATTTTTTACGCGGAGTCGCGCGACGGGCGGATCTGGAGCAAGCCGAACCTCCGGCTGCATGATCTCGACGGGTCAAAGGACAACAATTTCGTGATGCCGCGCGTCTCGCTGCCGAACGTGCTGCTCGATCCCAACGAGAAAGATCCCGCCGGACGGTTCAAGCTCTTTGCTTGGGACCATTCCTACTACGACAAGGAGCCCAAAGAAGACCGTGCCGACGGCCACACGCTGTTCCGCTCGCCGGACGGCGTGCATTGGGAGCCGATCGGAAAAGGCGTGCCGGGATCGCTCATGGCGCCGGAGGATCGCTGCTCGAATTTCATCACTCCCGACACGAACCAAGTCATTCGGGACCCGCTCGCCGAGCGCTATCTCGCCACGTTTCGCACGTATCCCAAGCGCTGGGAGAACGGCGAATTCGAACCCGGCCGCCGGCGTGCGATTGGCGTCACTTCCGCGCTCCAGATCACCGGCCCGTGGCAGCCGATCGTGACGCAGCTTGTGCCCGACGAGCTAGACGACAAAGCGGCCGCCGCCGCGATGCAGGGCGTGCCCGCGGGGCCGAAGTGGGCGGAGTTCTACGCAATGCCGCTGTTCGTTTACGGGAACCACTACATTGGCCTGCTGAGCCTGATCCATGTCGCCCGTGATGCGGCCGGCATGCAGGTCGCCAACGCAATCGGCGGCGGCGATCTTCAACTCGCTTTCAGCAACGACGGGATGAAATGGCAGCGCCCTTCTGAACGAAAAACACTGATCGCACCGAGCGATGCGACTGATCTGCATCCGACATACGCCGCGTGTTCCGCGCCGCTGGAAATGGGCGACGAGATTTGGATCTACTACGCCGAGGCGAACTCGTCGCATCCGACGAAAGACAGCCCCAAGTCTCAGATCCGCGCCGCCGCGTGGCGGAAGGACGGATTCGTTTCACTCGACTCCACCTTAGACGTGCCGGGTACGTTAACGACCCCGCCGCTGCGATTCGCCGGTGCGAAGCTTCTCTTGAATTGTGAAAGCGGCAAGGGCGGATTCGTTCGCGTTGAACTTCAAGCAGCCGACGGCTCTCCACTCAAAGGTTTTGAAGAGACATCCTGCGATGCGATGCCGGGGGATTCGATCGCCAAGCCGGTAAGCTGGCAAGGTAAGACAGACGTTTCATCGTTGCGCGACACTCCGCTGCGAATCAAAATCGTTTCCGTCAACAGTCGTGTTTACAGTTTCCGATTCGCAATGTAAGCCGGCGGGTGCGCGTCGCGCCATGAGGCATTGAGCGCCGCCCTGCATAATGCACCTGCTTCATCCCGCGACGATGGGTGCCCCCGGCGCGGGGCCTTTGGGGGGGCAACCGTCCAAAACGGCAACCACGTCGCGAGTGACCCAGCTCATGTTTTCCAACGCCGTGTACGTCCGGGCGGCGAGGTGGGGGGTGAGGATGACGTTGTCGAATCCGAGCAGCGGAAAATCCGGACCCGGCGGCTCGGGGTGGAAGACGTCGAGCGCGGCGCCGCTGAGTTTTTTGGCGCGGAGGGCGTTGGCGAGGGCCGCGGCGTCGAGCGCTTCGCCCCGGCTGGTGTTGATGACGACGGCGTCGGATTTCATCAGCGCCAGTTGCTCGCGGCCGACGAGGTTTTCGTTGCCGGGGAGCATCGTGACGTGAATCGACAGCACGTCGGCCTCGCGGTAGAGAGTTTCCTTGTCGACGGAAGTGGCGGGGAACGTGACGTGGGGGCTGACGTCGAGGACGTCGTTGTAGATGACGCGCATGCCGAAGCCGTTGGCGGCGATCGCCCCGACCCGCCGACCAACCCGGCCCATGCCGAGGATGCCGAGCGTTAATTCGTTTAGCTGTCGGCCGCGAACGGTGCCGCGGATGCGTTTGAACTCCTTAGGCTCGTACGCCTTGTCGCGGAACGGCGCCCAAGGGCGCAGGAGCTGGAGCATGTAGCCGAACACCCAGTCGCCGACGGCGAGAGTGTTGGCGTCGGGCGTGTACACGACCTCGATGCCGCGCCGGCGGCAGGCGGCGACGTCGATGTTTTCCAGCCCGACCCCACCGCGGCCGACGACGCGGAGCTTGGGGGCCTGGTCGATCAGGGCGTCGTTGACCTGCGTGTAGGTGCGGACGATCAGGCCGTCGGCCCGGGCGAGATGCTCCGCGAAGCGTGGGTCGTCGTAGGCGATTTCGACGACGCGCACCTGCCCGCGCAGCCAGGCGAGCGGGACGGGGTCGGAACCTTCGGCCACTAGAACCGTGCGGTCGCGCAGCGAGGGGGTCATTGGCCACCCGTCGGCGGCGGCGGAGTTTCGACGTGTTTCACAAAATCGGTGAGGCTGAACTGTACGCCGAAAAAACGCTTCACGTCGACCTGCTGCTGAAGCAGGAGGATCCCGTCACGCTCGGCCTTGACGGTGTAAATGCCCGGCTCGACGAGCACCGAAGCGGTAAAGTTGTTGGACGCCTTGAGGCTGGTTGTGATGACGCGGTCGCCGCTCACGGTAATGACGGTTCCGTCGAGACTGGCGTCGCCTGCAATGATGACGGCGGTGGTCGGCTCGCGGACGTCGTGCCACCGATACCAGATAAAGCCGACCATGAGGAGGGTGGAGACAACGATGAGCGTGAGGATGGCGCCGACGAACAAACCCTGCCAGGGCTTTCGCCCGACTTCCGTGGCGGACACGTAGGAGAGCGACGACGGGTTCGCTGGAGCCGAGTTGAACTGCCCCGCAGGGGGCGGTGTGCTTGCCATGATAACATGCGATTATTTATGGCCTGCGGTTGCAATGCAATGTCGCGTTGCTCATCGGCCCGGCGACTGGACCAGGGCGGCGCGTGGCGGAGCCGCACCGGCGGGAGTTGAACCTGCCCCGGGCGCGGCAAATGTGGTAAGACACACCGGCGTCGACGCGTGTTTTGTGAAAAGGAGCCGCATGATGAGCCGGATGAAAATGGTGATCGGGTTGGCATTGGCGACGGGACTGGCGGCGGGTTGCGAGAAGAAGGAGCCGGAGAAGTCGCCGGTGCCGAAGCCCCCCGCGCCGGACGTCACGCCGACCGCCGGCGCTCGGGCGTCCGGGCAGGCCGTATTGGCCGGGGAAACCGGTCCGGCGAGTCCCGCCGCCGTCGAATCGGCGGCTGCCACCGCGTCGGCGGTAACGAATACACCCGTCGTCGCGCCGCCGGCGACCGCCGCGGTCGTGAAGGCGGCGCCGGAAATCGTCGCGGGCGAGCCGGCCCAATCGGGCGATAACACGAAGCAGGCGCAGGACCTCATCGCCAAGGCGATCGAATCCTTGAAGAACAACAAGCCCGACGAGGCGCGGGCGTCGATCGAGAAGGTGGAGGCCATGAAGGACCCGCTTCCCAAGACGATTTACGAGCAGCTCAAGACCGTGCGGGCGAGCCTCGACAACGTCGAAAAGATCCGCAAGACCGAACTGCCGGCGTTGACGGAAGGCGAGAACAAGTGAGCGTCGGCGAATGAAAAAAAAGTGAAGAGGGCGAATGAAAAGTAAAAAGCATGCAATGAAAAATGCAAAATGTGTAGATGCAATGACGGGTCTTCACTGCCCGTCTTCTCCGCTTTCCATTTTTCAGTGCATGTTTTTCATGGTGTGTCTCCGCCCGTGCAAAAAAGAAGGAGGCGCCTGAGGGCGCCGCCTTCCAATCAGTGAATAGCGTCTAACCAGCTTACACGGCGACGTCCCATCCGGACCGCGCGGGCCGGCGGAGCAACGTGTTCGCCTCGTCGTTGTTCGTAAACTTCATGGCCTCGCCGTCCCACGCGAGCTTCTTGCCGTGGTTATGGATGGCGACGTTGCCGAGCAGCATCGTTTCCGTCAGCACGCCGGCGTAGTCGAAGTTGCTGAGCGGCTGGTCGATTTCCCCGTTGATGGCGGCGACCCATTCCTTCTTCATGTTGAGGTCCCGGTCTCCCTCATGGCGGGGAATGGTGGCCTCGGGGCCTTTGACGTCCTTGAAGTC
>JBKJRK010000274.1:0-3301 GCA_046593135.1 Tepidisphaeraceae bacterium
GATCGGCTGGCGGTCCGCAGTGATTCGCGGACCTCTTTGCCGTCGCGTCGGTAGATCAGATAGTACGTGCCGCTTCGCTGAATGATGCCGGCCATCGGCCACTTCCCTGGTCGCGTGCTGTACAGCGTTGATGTACAGCCGGGCTCTATCGCCCTGGTCCAGGTGGCTGAAAAGTGCTGATTTCTTGGCGTTCTCTCGTGTTCCTCGCCTCCGGCGGTCGGGCCTCCGAAGCCGAAGGTTGCAGGTTCGACCCCTGCCGGGAACATTCAAGCAACTTCCGCTTCCGGCGGTAGTTGTGTCCCATCCACGAAGACCCTCCTTTTTGGAAAAGCACGAGTTTGGGCCGAGTTGGTCAGTTTTTGGTCAGTCGTGCTGACATCACTCAGCCCTTTGACGAGCTTCTGCTGCATCCGGCGCGCAGCCCGCAGGTCATCGTCTTGCACCGACAGGTAGTACTCCTGTGTCGTCTTGATGTCGCCGTGACCGGCGAGCTTCTGCGTCACGTGGATCGGCAACCCATTGCGTGCCCAATTGGTAATGCAGGAGCGACGCAAGTCGTGGAGCGTAAACTCCCCGACTTTCGCGCGGGTGCATATCGTCTTGAACTTTCGCAGCGAGTTGTTGATCACGTGACGCCCGGCGGGCCATTGCTCCTCGTCCACGCTGTTCCGGTAGTAGTCCCACCGGCCAGCATTCATGAAAACGTACGGACAATCGGGCGGCGCCGACGCCTTCAACTCTTTAAGCAGGTCCATCGCCTGCTTCGGCATCGGAATCTCTCGGCGCTCGTGATCTTTCGGTGTCCATGCCTGAACGTATCCGTCGCCGTCGCGCCGGGCGACGTGGACGCCAGCGCGCTCAAAATCGATGTCGTCCCACGTCAGGTTCAATGCCTCTTGCAATCGAAGCGCCGTCGTATAGATCACGACGAGCTTTGTCCGCATTAACAGTCCTCGCGCCTGGCCATAAACCGACTCGAACTGCCCCGGTGGCATGTACACGGGACGCTTCTGGCCTATCTTCATGAGCGCGATTCCGTTGCAGGGATTCGAGTTCTCGCGCAAGTGGCCTCGCTTGACGGCCAGGTTGAACATCCGCTTGAGCTGGCGGACTTCCTTGTTGACGGTCGCCGGGGCCAAGCCGGCCTCCGACCGCCACGCTCGGAAACCTTCGATATCGCGCGGCGCAATCGTTCGCAGATCGCGTTCCCAGCCGATGCGGGATGCGAACTGCCGCAGAACGCCGAGGTGCATTACCATCGTCATGCGGGCCATCGAACCTTTCGAAAGCTGACGGTGCTCCGCGAAAAAAATACGCAGCGTGCAATGCTTCGGCGGGTCGCCGCGACCTTGCCGAACTTCCGACTGTTTCGCTTCGGCGAAACGATCTGCCTCCTTTCTGTTCTCGAAACTCTTTGAATAACGATTTGCATCGCTGCCGAACCAGCGCACCACCCAACTGAATGGCCGCTTGCGAAGCCATTCGCACTTTGAAAGTGGTCGGCCGGCCTCATCGAGGGGCACCGGGCCACGATAGCTCCGGTAAATGCCCACTTTTGTCGTTGCCATGATGATGCTCTTATTCCAACCCCGACGCCGGGGTCAAAGCTCACCACGCAACGACTGACCAGCGGGCAGTATAAGCGGGGGCAAGCAGTGCGCGAGGAGGCAATCAACCTTCTGTTTTGACCGCCAGGAATCGATCCAGCTCTGACTTGCGGTACCAGACATGGCGGGCGTATTTCGTCGCCTTGAGATCGCCGCGGTCGCGCCAGTAATTGAGCGTGCGAAGCGCGGATGCCGGGGTGTGGGTACCGAGTTCGTCCAGGCGAAGATACTGGGCGGCCTCGATCGGGCGCATCAACTCGGGAAATAACGCTGGACGCGCAGGCCACGAGCGTGCGGATGTTCCGCCTTCAGGGGCTTGCTCAGGATGTTGAACAGTGATTGTCGTGTTGCTCATTGAAAACCTCGATGAGCAGTAATGGTATTGATATCGTCGACACTCCCAGATGCCATTCTCCGGAACAATCCGACGATGGTTGGCTAGCAAAACCGTCGTGGTTTCCGCCCTGGCGCCCGGAAGGTTTATGAGCGTGTCGCATGCTGACGCCCGGGTAGAAATGTTCGATGTAGGGGGATGGACCTTTATCAACCGCTGCTGAGCGATCTCATCGCAACTCAAGACAACCTGCGCCACCGTATCCTGTTCGAGTATTCGACGTACGACTACGTCGTTCCCTGCGAAATCTTTATAGAGCCCGACCGGCGCGCAATCGCCATCGTTGCGTACACGACGCATCGTCTTCCGGGGTATCACATGCGCGCGGCGACGGCGATCGCAGCGTGGTCCTGCCCTCACGATTTGCCCATCGTCATGGTTGATGAACCGACGCGACGCGTGCTGTCGATATTCCTAATCGCGGTTCAAGACATCGCGGATGAACGACTCCTTGATCTGGCCGTGACATCGACGGTCCGACGTCTCATGGCGGTTGCACGTCGTATCGATCTCTGCGCGGACGGTCTATCGATCGAGACCGTGATCGCTATTGATGAGACGGAACTGTTGCGAGGCCTTGTCCCGCTTCGGAGCTACCGACCCTTCAAAAAAGCTGAATAGCTGTGCGTTTGTTGCAGCGACAATACTCGCGAAAGTGCATGGCAGCGGCGAGCGCGAAAATAGCAGATCCAGGCAATTCCTCTTCTTTTTCCCAATTTCGCCTCTTGACTCTTCGTCCGGGAAGAGCGAGGAGTACCCGCCCAACAACCGACGGCGTCGCGCGATCCATCTTTGCGACGCCCGGCGGCGCTGGCCTATTTCGGGAATTGGCACATGCATGACACGGTCATGGATGAGGGTTGCGCATTGTCCGCACCGGGCCGTTGAATGCCGATGCCTGTGCCTCCGTGGATGCCGTGGTGACCGAGGATCGCTGCGGAGGGCATCGTTGAGGGAGTTCATCGTCTGAACGGCGAGTCCAATACGAGAAAGAGAGTTCATCATGCCCATCGGGAGTAAGAGACGTCCGAAGGAACCCCCACGAAAAAGCGCCGGTCGTGGACCTCAAGTCGGCTCGGTCGCACGCGGGTTTGGATTGAGCCAGCGCGATGTCGAGCGCCTCAAGGCCGAAGTGGAGCAGCGCGGAGCCGGTAAGCGTATTCACGTTCCGAATCCCCACAACAAAGGCTTCTATCACTACTTCGTTGAAGCCCTAAAGTCGCTCGGCGCGAACCGTCGGCATTCCCGCCCGGTCGTCGTTGGCCGGTTTCGCGAACTGACAAACACCTCCGAGACCCGC
>JBKJRK010000280.1:0-7195 GCA_046593135.1 Tepidisphaeraceae bacterium
ATCGCCCACCAGCTCGGCGCGACCCACTCGCACCGCATGGAGAGCGTCTACGCCCGCGTGCCCGGCCTGATCGTCGTCCACCCGTCTACACCGGCGGACGCGAAGGGCCTGCTCAAAAGCTCGATCCGCTGCGACGACCCGGTCATCTTTCTTGAGTCCGAAAAAATGCTCGCCGACGTCGGCGAAGTCCCCGACGACAAGGATTTCACGCTCCCCCTCGGCGTCGCCAACGTCGAGCGCCCGGGCAAGGACGTCACGCTCGTCAGCTACGGCCGGCCGCTCCAGCGCGTCGTCCGGCCGGCGGTCGAGTCGCTCGCCAACGACCACGGCATCGACGTCGAATTGATCGACCTCCGCACCCTCCGCCCGCTCGACGTGCCCACGATCCTGACGAGCATCAAGAAAACCAATCGCTGTGTGATCGTCGACGAGGACTGGGGCTACTGCGGGATGGGCTCCGGCATTCTCTACAAGATTCAGAAACCGGCGTTCGATGACCTCGACGCGCCGATCGAATACGTCCACAGCGATGAAATCCCCGTGCCGTTCAACCACTATCTCGAAGAAGCCATGATGCCCAGCGTGGACCGGATCGTGGAAGCGGTTAAGGGAGTTTGTTATCGCTGATTCGTAGGGGGGAACCTTGTGTTCGCCCTCGCACCTGCTTGCTAGAACACGTCAGGGCGAACACAAGGTTCGCCCCTGCGTTCGGAGTTCTCAATGCCCATCGAAATTACCATGCCCCAGCTTTCGGATACCATGGCCGAGGGGACCGTCGTCAAGTGGCACAAGAAGGAAGGGGACAAGGTCAAGGCCGGCGAAGAGGTCGCCGACGTCGAGACCGACAAGGCAACCATGCCGATGGAAGCCTTCGAGGGCGGGATGCTCGCGGCGATTCTCGTGAAGGAAGGCGAGAAAGTGTCGGTCGGTTCTGTTCTGGCGGTCCTGGCGACGGGGGGCGAGAAACTTGAGGACGTGAAGAAGCAATACGCCGGCGGAGCCCGCGCCAAGGCGCCGGCGCAACAGGCCGCCGACGGCGGGGCGGCGAAGGTGAAGCAGGCCCGACAGGCGGCGGCGAGCGATCGCGTGCCGCCTTCAGCATCGCAAACGAGCATCGCGACGCTGGAAGCCGCCAGCTGTGGCGAGCTTCACGAGCCCGACGACGTCGGCCACGGCGCGACACGCGAACCGTCTCATCCCGTGCCGGCTTTGCCGAGCGGGCCGCCCACGGGCGAAGGGAACGGCCACGCGGGAAACGGCAAGCGCGTCTTTGCCTCACCGCTGGCCCGGCGCATCGCGTCGGATAAGGGCATTAACCTCACTCATGTCCAGGGCAGCGGCCCGGGCGGTCGCGTCGTGCAGAAGGACGTCCTTGCCGCGGCGGCCAGTCCGCGGAAATCGACGGGCGCCAGTAAAGGCACGGCGACACTGCAAGTCGTCCCCCGCGTCCCGCGCGGCGAAAAGCAGGTCATCCCGCTTACGAAGATGCGCTCGGCCATTGTCGCGGCACTGCAAAAATCGAAACAGTCGATCCCTCACTTCTACGAAACGGTCGACGTCGACGTCGAAGCCGTGCTGGGCGTGAGGGTGAAGCTCAACCAGCAACTCGAGGCCGAGAAGATCAAGCTCTCGATCGCCGACTTCGTCGCGATCGGCGTCTGCGCCGCGCTGCTTCAGCACCCCGCGGTCAACGCGACCTTCGACGAGAAGAAAGGCGAGATCACCCGCCACGGCGACGTGAACCTCGGCACCGCCGTCGCGATCCCTGACGGCTTGATCGTCCCCGTCCTCCGCGGCGCAGACCAGATGCGCCTCCGCGAGCTTCGCCGGCGCTCGGCCGACCTTTTCGACCGCGCCCGCGCCCAGCGGCTCAAGCAGGACGAGCTGACCGGCGGCACGTTCACGATCAGCAACCTTGGCGCGTTCGGCATCCGCGAGTTCAGCGCGATCATCAACCCCCCGCAGGTCGCCATCCTCGCCGTCGGCGCCGCCGAGAAGCGGGCCGTCGTGCGGGACGACCAGGTCGTCGCCCGCACGATGATGTCCCTGACCCTCAGCGCCGACCACCGCGCCGTCGACGGCGCCACCGCCGCCGAGTTCCTCCGCACGCTCAAGGAGATGCTGGAGGAGCCGGGGATGATGCTGCTATAATCGCTCGAACGATTGGACCTGCCATGACTAAAGCCCAACTTCTGGATGACGCGCGATCGCTCTCGCCGGCGGACCGGATCGATTTGGCGATGGACCTTTGGGATTCCCTGCAACCTTCTGACACGAGCGCGGCGATTTCGCCGGTATTGCGCGAGGAGTTGCTCGGTCGTGTCACTGCTGACGAAGCCAATCCTCAGCAGCCGAAGGATTGGAATGCTCTCCGGATGAAGTTACTCCGAGGGGAGATCTGATTGCCGCGACCGCAGCAGGTTAGTTTCTCGCTGGAAACACGGCTGGATCTGCGTAAGGCGTATAACTGGTATGAAGCGCCGCTCCCCGGCCTCGGGCGTCGCTTCACGAGCATGTTTGTTCAAGCGGTCGATCTTGCAATCGAGCGCCCCACATCGTTACCGATTGTCGTGGCTGACGTCAGGCGCGCGATCCTCGCGAAATTTCCGTTTGGGATTTTCTTCCGAATTGTTGATGACGTGATTCGGGTGATCGGAATCATCGACCTTCGCAGCGACGACCAGGTCTGGATGAAGCGAATTACACCCTGACGACTGACCTCATTTGTCGCTGCCGGTGACAACCCCCGCCCGCTTCTCTATTATTCGTCGCCTCGCACACGCGACCAAGGAGAAGCACACGAATGCCTGCTGAAATCACAATGCCCCAGCTTTCGGACACGATGACCGACGGGACGGTCGTCAAATGGAACAAGAAAGAAGGGGACAAGGTCAAGGTCGGCGACGAGGTCGCGGACGTTGAAACCGATAAGGCGACCATGCCCATGGAGGCATTTGAGGCGGGGACGCTGGCGGCCATCCTGGTAAAGGAAGGCGAGAAGGTTGCGGTCGGTGGCGTGTTGGCGGTGCTGGCGGTGGGAAGTGAAAAAGTGGAAGAGGTGAAGGCGGCCGCGGAGAAGAATGCGGCGAAGCCGCAGGCGGCGGCACCGGCAGCGGCACCGGCCGCGCCGGCATCAAGGCCCGCCTCCGCGCCGGCGGCCGCGAAGCCGCCTGCGGCACCGGTGGCGGCGGCTCCGGCGCCGTCGAAAGCGCCGGCCGTGAAATCCGACCCGAAGCGTTACGAGTTTGACATCATCGTCATCGGCGGCGGCCCTGCCGGATACGCCGCGGCGATCCGGGCGGGGCAACTCAAGAAACGCGTCCTGTGCGTCGAGAAGGAGAACCTTGGCGGGACGTGTCTCAACTGGGGCTGCATCCCCACGAAGGCGCTGCTCGAAGACGGAAATCTCGTCCGCAAGATTCGCACCGAGTCCGCCGAGCGGGGCATCACGTTCGACAACTTGAAGATCGATTTTTCCAAGATGATCGGCAGGAGCCGGGGCATCGCACAGAAATTGCAAAAAGGCATCGGCTCGCTGTTCAAGAAGTACGAAGTGAAGCACGAGATGGGCACGGGTCAGCTCGTCGCTCCGCATCGTGTGAAGGTCACGACGAAGGACGGGTCGAAGGAAATCACGGCCGACCACGTCATCATCGCCGTCGGGGCCAAGCCGGTGCAGGTACCGGGGCTGGAATTCGACGGCAAGGTGGTCATTACCAGCCGCGAGGCGATGACGCTGCCGAAGCAGCCGAAGAAGATCGCGATCATCGGCGCCGGCGCGATCGGCTGCGAGTTCGCCGACTTTTACAGTTCGATCGGCAGCGAGGTTGTCGTCGTCGAGATGCTCGACCACCTGTTGCCGAACGAAGACGAAGACGTGTCCGTCCTGCTCGAACGGCTGTTCGCCAAGCGCGGCATCGACGTGCGCGTGAAAACCAAGACGGAAAAAGCCGAGAAAACCGCGACCGGCGTCAAGCTCACGCTCTCCGGAGCGAAGGCGGGAACGGTCGAAGCCGACATGGTTCTTGTCGCCGTCGGCGTCACAGGAAATCTCGAAGGTTTGGTCGGCGAGAAGTCGGGGCTCGAGACGTTCAAGAACCGCGTGAAGGTCACGCCGGACTACAAGACGAACCTGGAAAACGTCTGGGCCGTCGGCGACTGCGTCTCGCTACATTGGCCGGAACAGTCGGCGATGGGCGGGTACCGTCACCCCGACCTGGCGCACGTCGCCCATCACGAAGCAGTTCTCTGCGTCGATCGGATCTTCGGCTCCGGGCACCAGGCGAACGGCGAGGCCCACGCCATCGACTACAAGCAAATCCCCGGCTGTACCTACACGCACCCTCAAGTCGCCAGCATGGGCTACACCGAGAAAAAAGCCCGCGAAACGGGCAAGGAACTGAAGATCGGCAAGTTCCCCTTCAGCGCCAGCGGCCGGGCTCTGGCGGCGGGCGAGACGGACGGGTTCGTCAAGCTCATCTTCGACGCCCAATACGGCGAACTGCTCGGCGTCCACATGATCGGCGAAAACGTCACCGAACTACTCAGCGAACTCGTCATGGCCCGTAAGCTCGAAGCCACCCAGGACGAGATCATCGAAGCCATGCACCCGCATCCGACGATTTCCGAAGCGGTCATGGAAGCGGCGGGGGTCGCGGTGGGGCGGGCGATTCATTTGTAATTTCGCAATGAACAAGCGGCGCTTGTGGTCATAGCCCGGTGGTGCGAGCACCACCGGCGTTTCGAGGAGCCCTGCGAACGCCGCCCGTGCTTGCACGGGCGGGCTGCGATGCAAGCGAGGACGATCGCACGTGACAACTCGTAGGGGCGAACCTTGTGTTCGCCCTTCTACGCGCCCGGCTTAAACAATACAGATGCGATCGCCCTGTGATGAAACCGTCCCCTTGCGTGTTTGACTTCATTACCTCCCGGGCTACCATCCCCGTCGGAGAGATTCGGATGATTGTTCGCCCCGTCATAATCGCGATCGGCATCAAGCGGCCGGTTTTTCGTGCCCCGGGGTAACGTCTTCTTCACGACACGCAAGACGAACCCTGAGGCGACGCCTCGGGGTTTTTTCGTTTTGGGAATTTCGTCATGCAATCGACGTCATCCGAATCCATTTCCGCCGACCTCACGCCGCAAAGTCCGCTGTCGGAACTGCTCACGCTCGCGTTGCCGACCATCGCACAGATGGCTTCGTACACGGTCATGCAGTTTGCCGATTCGCTCCAGCTCGCCATGGGCGTCGGCGACGCCGCCGCCGCCGCGGCCGGCATGGCGGGGTTCATGGTGTTCTCGGCGATGAGCTGGGGCTGGGGCGCGCTCCTTGTCGTCAACACGCTCGCCAGCCAGAGCATCGGCGCCGGGAACCCCCGCGTCGCCGGGCGGTACATGTGGCAGGGGGTCTGGTTCGGCCTGGCGGTCGGGCTTTTGCTTCTGCCGACCCGGCTGTTTTCGGGTGCGATCCTCGCGGCGTTCGGGCATTCGCCGGAGGTCGTGCGGTTTGGCGAGCTTTACTACAACATCGAAATTACCTGGACCCCGGTCCGGCTGGCGGGATTGGCGGTGGGGCAGTTCCTGCTGGCGATCGGCCGGCCGCGGGTCACGCTTTACGCGGCGCTGCTCGCGGCGTCGCTGGACGTGCTGATGAACTTCGTGTTCATCACCGGCCGGTGGGGATTTCCCAAGCTCGGCGTCGCCGGGGCGGCGTGGTCGACCAACGCCGCCGTCACGCTCGAACTGATCGTCATGGCGGCCTTCTGCGCCAGGCCCGCGATTCGATCCGCGTACGACGTCGCACGCTGGCGTTTCGAACTGTCGCGCATGAAGCAGCTTGTTCGCATCGGCGTGCCCGGGGGGTTTCAGATCGTGGCGGAAGTCGTCGCGTGGCTGCTGTTCAGCGTCGGCATCATGAACCAGTTCGGCCAGGTCGCCGTCACGGCGAACAACTACATGATGCAGTACATGAAGGTCAGCTTCATGCCCGCCTTCGGGCTCAGCGGCGCCGTGACGGCGCTCGTCGGCCGGTACATCGGCATGGGCCGGCTCGACTTGGCCCGTCAGCGGGCGCACCTGGGGTTCAAAGTCGCCGTGACATACATGCTGATCTGCGGGGCGGTTTTCTTCCTCGGCCGCAACCAGTTCATCAGCCTGTTCAGCGACGACCCGGCGGTCGTCCGCATCGGCGGCATCCTGCTGATCTTCGCGGCGATCTATCAATTGTTCGACGCGTTATACATCATCTACATCGGCGCCCTCCGCGGCGCCGGCGACACGTTCTGGCCGGCGACCGTCACGGCGATCCTCTGCTGGACTCTCGTCGTCGCGGGCGGGGCGTCGGTGGGCTGGCTCATGCCCCGATGGGGCCCGACCGGCCCGTGGATCATGGCCAGCCTCTACGGCCTCGTCCTCGGCGCGTACCTGGTGATTCGCTTCAGCCGGGGCGAATGGAAGGCGGTCGACACGACCGATCACAAGCCACCGGAGGCCGGGTCCCGCCTTGAGCCCTCGAATGAAATCGACGCTTCCACTACAGTGGAACCGGCTTGAAGATTTAGAATCACGAAGCGAAGAGGCGATTCACCACGGAGAACACGGAGATCACAGAGCAGAAAGAATGATTAGCCACAGATGGGGCACAGATGCACACCGATTAAGACAGACGAGGCACAATCCTTCCTTCTCTTCATCTGTGTTAATCTGTGCCCCATCTGTGGCTAAATCACTTCTTCCTCCGTGACCTCCGTGTTCTCCGTGGTGAACTGAACTTGAAATGGCGCCGGATACGAAGAAAACTTATAAAGAGACCCTCAACCTCCCCCAGACGGCCTTCCCGATGGAGGCCAAGCTCGTACAGAATGAGCCGGGGCGGCTGCAGAAGTGGAAAGAGGCGGACCTCTACGCGCGGGTGCAGAAGGCCCGCGCGAATGACCCGGCGTGGGTGCTCCACGACGGCCCGCCGTTCGCGAACGGCGACATCCACATCGGGCACCTGATCAACAAAACGCTGAAGGACGTCTTCATCCGCTTTCGGACCATGCAGGGGCACAGGACTCCCTACGTCCCCGGCTGGGACTGCCACGGCTTGCCGATCGAGCACAAGATCCAGGAAGAGGTCAAGAAGGAAGGGAAGAACTACCGGGAGGTCGGCGTCGTCGAGATGCGCCGCCGCTGCTTCGCCTACGCCGATAAG
>JBKJRK010000421.1:0-2582 GCA_046593135.1 Tepidisphaeraceae bacterium
GCCCCCAGTGGCAGCCGTTGGCGTGGCGCAGCGGCGCTTCCAGAGGAACGGTGACGGTCGTCGCCCGGATGTCAGTGATCTTCATGATTGAATAAGAATGAAGCTGGAAGGATGAAGGATGAAAAGAGACGTGTCTTTCCCTTTTCTTTATCCTTCTGACTTTATCCTTCATCCTTGGATGTTCACGCCCCACCGCTTCTGCAAATCGAGCAGTCGGGTATAACTCTCCTTTGGCGTCAGGTCCTTGTTGAGCAGTCCGCCGTGCGGCCAGAAATGGCCCTTGTGGTCGGAGAAATCCCACCACGTGACGGCCTGAAACTCGGGCTTGCTGTAGCAGAGGGTGTACATCGCCTCGAGCCAGTCGGCTTGCCTCGTCTCGCTCCACGGTCCGTGCCAGCCGTTGTCGGAAATCTTCGGTCGCATCGACTCGGGGTCGAGGCCGGGCTTGGAAGCAGTCGCGATCTCGGTGATTTCGATCGGCTTGCCGAACTCGGTATGCCGGTCGAGCATCCGTTCGGTTTCGAATACGTCGTATTGCGGGTAATACAACTGAAGCCCGATGACCTCGAATTCCACGCCGTGCTTCAGGCAGTCCTTCAGAAACCGGTGCGGCGACCACAAACGCTCGCTGTTGCGGCCGGGCTTCTTCGCGTATTCACCCCACTGGCAACAGTGGTTGATCATTCGCTGCACGTCGGCCGACCCTTCGCGGGCGGCGGCGCAGACGGCTTTGGTGATCTCGAGCGTTTGTGCCTGGTTGAGGTGCCACAGGTTCGCCTTGTCGTGCGCCTCGTTGATGATCTCCATCACCTTGATCCGCCCGTGGTAGCGGCTGGCGGTGTTGCGGACGATCCTGACGTACTCGGCCTTGATCCGGTCGAACGGCCAGCGGGGGTTAAACTCGCGCTTTGATCCCTCCGGCGTTGCCGACGCCCCCGGTGTTTCGATCGGCCGCATCCACTCGGCGGTCGCGCCGCGCGCCATGTAGCAGTAGGCGAACCCTTTCGGCTTGATGCCGTTGTCCAAGAGCCATTTGACTGACTCCTCCATCCGGTCGTAGTTGATCCGCGTCTCCGCCGGCTCCTCCGGTCCCCAGATGTACCACGCGGTCGTCGCCTGATTGAACGCACGCTTGAACTGATCGACGAACTGCGGCCCCTCATTGTTGTACCCCGAGATCAGCGCGCCGAAGCCGAACTCTTTTCGGGGTTTCTCGAAACGCGAAATACGATGCCGCGCCGCGTTCATCGCGAACCGCTCCCCGGCGTGCAGGCCGTGCGAAAGCGCCTCGTACGCGGCGGCGGTGCGGGCCGTCCCACGCTCCTTGGGGATCGGGCGGGCGGCGGCGTCGAGGTGGCGGGCCATGTCGGCGTCGCTCGGAATGCCGAGCGGCTTGGCTTTCTCGACCGCTTCCCGCACACGCCGTAACCGCGTCGCCGCGGCGTCGGCGACGAAATCAACGTCCTCTTCCCGCGTAAAGCCTTTGCCCCCGTTGTCGGCGTAGCAATACACCTCGCCGAAGCCGGGAACGTTGAGCTTACAGACGACCTGGATCGGCTCTTTTGCGAGCGCCACCTGGGCGTCGCCGTCTGCGTCCTTGATGGTTTGCGGGAGGGGATCGTTCGCGAGGTCCCGCGCATAAAAAGTCAGTGTCATCCGGTCGTCAGCCAACGGCGTGTCGTCCGCTTCGCGGAGAAGAAACCGGGCGAACTTCTCGCCCCCTTCGCCCACGGTCGGCGCGGCGGCGTCTTCCGCGCCCAGCCCCGGGGCGGCTTCCTGGGCGGGCTCTCCCGTGGCGAGCCCGCCGGGCCCGAGCAGGGATGCCGCGGCGGCGCCGGCGGCAAGACGGAGAACGGTTCGGCGGGGAAGTGGTTGCCGGGGGTCGAGTGAATTCATGGGTGACTGTGTCCTGCTTGAAACAGCCCTGCTCGCGGAAATGACGCCGGAGCGGAACATTTTACTCCAGGTCCGTCTTTCCACCGGCTTCAGCCGGCGGGGCGGCGACGAGGCCGACTTTGCGGGCCCCGGCGTCCTTCGCATTCTTCCAATAACGGACCACCAAATCCATCGCCGCCGCCATAACCTGCTTCTCGTTGCTGCCCGAGATGACGAGTTTGTCAGGCCCGTCGACTCGGACGGACGGCTTGGCTTCTTCCTCCCGCGTGACGAGCACGACGGTGCGCTTTTCGCCGCCGCCTAGCTTTGCGAGGTCGCTCTTCGAGTAAATCCGTGCAGGCCGGCCGGTCGCCGATTCGAGCGTGATGAAAACGGTCCACGCCGCTTCCAACTCTAGGACAGACGCCTCATCCGGATACACGACGGTCAGCGGCCGGTTAAAGTTAAAGTCTGTCGCCCCAGTGCCGTAGGTCACGGCCTCGTCGCCGGAAGTCTTATCGATCGTCGGCTGGCCGGGCTTACGCAGTTCGACCCAAGCGTAAGACGCCGAGCCGTCCTCGCGCGCGAACCGGACGAACGTGTGATAGAAGCCGGGCAGCGCCTTCGCCCCTTCCGTCAGCGAAACCTGCAACATCGCGGTGGCCGTCTGCCCCGGCTTGAGCGTCCATTTCGCATCGCCCGCGATC
>JBKJRK010000060.1:0-9896 GCA_046593135.1 Tepidisphaeraceae bacterium
CAACGCGATCCGCCACGCCGGGTTCCCGCCGCCCTCGTGCACGAACGTGACGGACGAATTGCCCCACACCAGCACGCTCTCACCCATCCACGCCGAGCCCGCCGGCGGCTCGGCGAGGGCCTGGCTCGTCCCGAGCGGCTGGGCGTCGCCGGGCTTATAGACCGACAACTTTCCACTCGACGACCAGGCGACGACTCGGTCGGGGCGGGAGAAGTCGCGCGACGGCGTCGCGAGAGCCGCGATGCCGTTGACAACCTGCTCGGATCCCGCCGGCGCGAACGGCCAGCGCGGGTTGGCGTCCAGAGCCGCCGACGCGGGGTATTTCGGCGGGACCGGCAAACCGAAATCAGGCAGTCTCTTGGCCGTGGCTTCGCTGCTGACCTTTCGGACCTCGTCGAGCGCTATGACAAACGTTGTGTCCTTGGCGATTTCGCGCCCGTCGGGCAGCCGCAACGGCTTGGCAAGTTTCAACGTGCCTGACAGCGCGACGCCCTGCGCGAGCCGGGCGGCGGCGACGTCGACGCGGTCGGGCAGCGCGAGGTAGTTGCGAGCCATCGATTCGATGATCCGCGGCTTGTCGGCGCTGTCGGGGTATTTGAAGTACATCTGCCGCAACACCTGCACAGCAGGACGCGGGCTGCCGGCGGCTTCGTAGGCGTCGGCGGCGTCGAGCATCGCCTGCTGCGCGACGTTCGCATTGGGATACGTCTCGGCCACGGCCAAAAGCAGGTCGGGCTTCACCGGCGAAGCCGCCTTGGCGTCGGCGAGTTCCCGGGCGGCTGCCTGCTCGAACGGTTCGTAGACGGCTTTGCCCGCGCGGTCGATCAAGCTCTGGATCGACGCCTCGGCCACCGCCGCCGCCTGTGTCGGCCCGCCGGTGGCGTCGTCCAGCAGCGCGACCGCGCGAAGCTCCGGCTCGGACAAAATCTGCTGGTAAAGCTTCGCCGCCGCCGGCGCGTCCTTGACCGCTTCCGCAAACCGAGCCCGGCTCAGCCGGTAGTGCACCTGCTGTTGCGGCTCAGACGCGGCGGCGGCGGCGCGGTCGTAGAGCGCGTGCACGAGCTTCGCCAACTCCGGTGCGTTCTCGACGCCGCCCGCCACTTTTTGGGCAAACGTCAACGCGTCGTTAAAAACGCGATCCCGTGCCGGGCCTTGCCGCATCCCGCCGAGGCCGCCGAGCAGCTTGATCGCTTCGTCGAGCTTGCCGATCGCGCCGGCGGATTCGCCGGCGGTGAACAAGATCTCGGCGTAGCGAAGGCGCGAATCGGGGTCTTCGGGGGCGGCGGCGACGTCTTTGTCGAGCCGCGCGCGGGCCACCCCCAGGTCCGTGAACCCGTACACGTGCGTCGCGCCGGCGATGACCACATGGTCTCCCGTCGCCAAAACGTTTCCGGGACCTTCTTCGTTGTCGTCCCACCCTTTTGCCGACTTCGGATACGTTTCGACAACGCGTCCGTCGTTCACGTTGATGCACGACAGCCGGCTCTCGCTGGTCACGAAGACGTAATTTTTCGCCACGAACGGCCGGCCGCGCATGAGGGTCGAAAACTCCAGGCTCGACCACACGAGCGAAGCCTCCGGCTTTTGCGGGTCGTACGAGCGCCAGTTGACGCAGAACACGCGCTTGTCGCTCGCAATCACCACGCGGTCGTCGAGGACCGCCAGCAACTGGTCGGCGTTGCCGAACTCGCCGCGGGCGAGCCGGCGGGTTTCGGCGCCGGTGTTGGCGTCGTACACGTACAGAATCCGGCTCTCGCCGGGCATGACGAACACCTGCCCGCCCTTCACGATCACCGGGTTGTAAAGCCACGGCCGGGTCGGCGCTTGCTGGGGCTGGCCGTTTTGGTTGCCGAAGGGGTTGAACGGCTGGTTGACGTCGAACGGCGACACGCCGCGCTCGTAGATGTCGAGCCAAACGATCGTCCCGCTGTAGGCGTCGAGCGCCGCCAGCGCGCCGAGATTGCTCAAGGCGTACACCCGACCGTTTGCGTAGGCGAGGTGAGAGGTCGTTTCGGCGCTTTGGGTTTGCGCCCCCCAGGGCGCGCCAATGGTGCTGGCGCTGGCGACGTAGCTCGACCAGCGGAACTTGCCGGTGCCGAGTTGGAAGCAAAGGACCCAGGCGTCCTCAAATTGTGCCTGCTTCATCCCGCGGGCCGAAACCATCACGCTGTCGCCGACCACGAGCGGCGAGCCGTTCATCTGCAGCAAGCGGATCGACTTCTGTTGGTCGTCCGGCAGATTTTTTGGAAGTTCGATGTTCGACAGGGTGACGAGCCAGTTTTCTTTACCGGTCCGGCGGTCGAGGGAGACGAGCCTGGGCTCGCCGGCGGGAGCCATGCCGACGGTCGCAAGGTTGCGGTCGGGCTGGCCCATAATGCCGAGCACCGCGCGGTCGGTTAGCGTCAGCGTGAGCTGGTGGGTGCGCGGAGTGCCGACGGCGTTGGGAAGGACGTACTGTCCGACGCGGTCTTCGGGTCCCGGATAGGTCTGCGCCCAAGCCGGCAGGGCGATTCCGCTTTCGAGGCTGCGGGCGTAGACGCGCGTGCCGTCCTGAAAATACAGTTCGCCCCGGTCGACCACCGGAAATACCCCGATCGTGCTTCCGCTGTTTGCCAAGCCGGCGGCGTTTTGTTCGACATTCGGGCGCAGGGCCGGTTGCACGTTGCGCCACTGGGGCTTTGCGAACGGGATGCTGAACAGGCGCGCCCCCGGGTGCCCGCTCGCCGCGGAAACGTGGCTGCGGGTGGCGTCGCCGCCGAAGGTGAGCCAGGAATCAGGCGACGCGCCCGCGCCGTCGCCGAGCGTCGCCACGCCGCGCAGCTCGGCCGTCAGCGATTCGGCGAGCTTCACCTCTTTGCCCCTGACGACACCGGTGGCGTCGGCGTGTTTCTTCTGAAGCGCCGCGAGGCGCTCCCCGGCCTTGGCCTCGTCGCCGGCAAGGCGGAAAGCCAGGGCGGCGCGATAAAGCAGCCCGGGGCGCTCGGCGCCGAGGTCGGGGTGCCAGTTGAGCAGTTCGTCGGCGATACGGGCGGCGGACTGGAACTCGCCGCGCTCGAGATTCACGTCCACCAGCCGCAGTCCGGCTCCCTTCGCGGCGTCGGTGATGAAATAGCGGTAGAATGCCTTGTGCAACTCTGCCAGGTCGCGGTCCCCGTTTGCGCCGCCGGCGGCATCCACCATTGCGGCGGCGGCGGGCTCGAAACGCGTGCGGTAGACGTCGAGCCCTTCCTTCGGCCACCGCGCCAGCCGTTCCATCACGCCGCGCGTCACGCTCGTGTACTGGACGATCTTGTCGTCGGCGTTCGTGCGCGACGGCACGACCCGGTCGGGGTATTTCTCGACGACTTCCTGGTACAGGTCGGCCGACTTGTTCCACTCCTTGAGCCGTTCCATCCGCTGGGCGAGCGCGAATTTTTCCAGCGCCACCGCCGAGTCGCGGACGTAAACGCCCTCGGTGGATTCTTTGCCTTCAAAGCTGTTGGGCTGGGCGGCAGGTTGAGCCGGCGCCACGGCGATAAGGTTCTGCGCCTCGTCTTCGCCGATCGCTTGGGAAAGCGCCGGGAACGTCGCCAACGCGCCGCTCAGGACGACCTGTAGGACGGTTCTTTTTTTCAAACACATGAACGGGCGACGCGACATAGACGACTCCCATCGCGGGCCTTCTCACGCGCCACGAAGACGCGAAGGCACGAAGACAGCCACGAAGTAAGAGAAAAGGAGAGCCTAGGTAAATCAGTTCCGCCCTTTGTGGCTTCCTTTGTGTCTTCGCGTCTTCGTGGCGCATGAAGAAGTCGCTCAGACCCTGTTGGCAACTTCCTCAAAATACTTCTTCCACAGCGGCGCGAGGCGGTCGACTTCGTTGCGGTCGATGCGGGCCTTGTCGGACCAGATCGCCAGTTTCAGCGCCTCTCTTGCCGGGGCGGCGGCTAACTCGTCCCGGCGGTTGGCCATGAGTTCGACGGCCCGGCGGATGAGGCGAATCCCATTGTCCGACGCCGCCTGGAGGTTCGCAACGATCTCTTTGAGCAGCACGTACGGGTCAGGCGTCAGGGGTCGGGAGTCAGGGGTCAGGGAAGAGGATCCCGGTTCCTGACTCCTGATTCCCGACTCCTGTCCCCTGGGTCGCCGCCAGCAATCATAGTCCGTCACCAAGGCGATTAGCGCGTAGCTCATTTCCGCTTCCCGGGCGAGCTTCGCCTCGGGCATGGCGGTCATGCCGATCAAGTCGCCGCCCCACAGACGATGCATCAGGCTCTCCGCGCGGGTTGAGAACGCCGGGCCTTCCATGCAGACGTAGCAGCCGCGGGCATGAACGCGGAACGAGGAATCAGGCGTCAGGGGTCGGGAATCAGAGGCCGAAGGAGCCGCATCTCCTGACTCCTGACCGCTGACTCCTGACCCCTGATTTGACTCCTGATTCTCACCGGCTTCCACCAGCATCCGACGCAGCACCGGGCAAAAAGGTTCTGAAAACTCCACGTGCACGGCGGCGTGCTCAAAGAAGGTGCCGGGTCGGCGGGAAGTCTTGTCGATGATCTGGTCGGGGATGACGAGGTCGCGGGGGGCAAATTCTTCCCGGAGGCTGCCGACCGCGCCGCTGGCGATGACGTGGGTGACGCCGAGTTGCTTGAGCGCGAAAATGTTGGCGCGATACGGCACCCGAGAGGGCTGTAGCAGGTGGCCGGGCCCGTGGCGCGCGAGGAAGAAAACGGGCAAGCCGTGCCAAGCGGTTTCGACGACGGCGTCACTCGGTGGGCCGAAGGGCGTGTCGAGTTCGTGCCGAACGCCTTCCGTCGCCGACCGTACCGCGTCCGCCAGCCCCGAGCCGCCGATCAGCCCAATTTTAATGCCGTCCATATGCCTTGCGAACTTACGGGCAAACGGGAGTCGGGCCAAGGCCCAATGGGATTCCCGAACGGCTGAAAAGCAAAGACCCCGCGCGGATCATAGTTCCCGGCGGGGCCTTGTAGGTCTTCACGAATCGTGGCCTGATAATCAGTAATCCTCAGTGCTCTTGCCGCGTTTCGGCGCCTTAGGGGTCGGGGCCGGGCGGGAAGCCCGGCGGGCGTCGGCTTCGGCCTTCTGGGCGGCCAACGCCGCTTCCTTCGCCTGCGTCACCTGCAACTCAGCCTGATCCACCTGTTGCTGGATGGCAGCGTAGTCCGGATCAGTCTGGAGTTGGGCTTCGACTTCTTCGTCAAGCGATTTCATTTCCTTCTCGGCGGCCTCGAACGCTTCCTTGGCGGCAAGCGATTTCTCGTCGGTGGCAATCGCTTCAGTTTCCATCTTCTTAATCGCGATGCCTTTGGTGGCCAGATCCGTGCCAATCTTGGCGATCGCCTGCGGGTCGGCATCTCGCTGCTTGCTCGTCGCGTCGAGTTTCTCCTGAAGGGCGACGCGGTCCTTAACGGCCTGCTTGTAGTCCGGCTTCGACTGCAACGCCGTCTGCGCTTGCTTTTTGGAGGTCTCGTAGGCGGCTTTCGCTTTCTTGTGATTCGCAGCCGTGTTCTTCCACTCTTCCTTCTCGGCGTACTCGGCCAGCACTTTGTCCTTGATCCGCTTCTGCTCAGCCTTGAGGTCGTTTACTACAGCTTGCGCCTCGCTAATGCGCTTGCGAGCTTCAACGATCTGGCTGTTGTTGCGAGGCGGCGTCTGAGCGTACGAAGTGAACGGTAGGCCGAACAGGATTCCGGCGGCCAAGATCCCACTGCAAATAAAACGAGCTGTTTTCCGCATGAATCAATCTCCGAATGCTACTGCTGACTTACCGTCAGCGATCTGCCCACAATTATAGCACCACCGGCACGCTTGTGTGCGAAATTTGATTCCGGGTTCCAGAACTCTAAGGACGTCAGCGCCGCCCGCATCCCCGTTGGTAGAACACGTCCCGACAAACCCGTAGGATCGTAGCCTTCTGCGGGACTTTCACTGATGAACAAGACCTACGACATCATCGTCATCGGCGGCGGCCACGCCGGGGCGGAGGCGGCTTGGGCAGGGTCGCGCCTGGGGGCGTCGGTCGCCTTGGTGACGCTCGACCCGGCTCGCGTCGGCCAGATGAGCTGCAACCCCGCCATCGGCGGCCTCGCCAAAGGCCAGATGGTCCGCGAAATAGACGCCCTCGGCGGCCTGATGGCCTTGGCGACCGACGCCACCGGCATTCAATTCCGCATGCTCAACCGCTCCAAGGGCCCGGCTGTCTGGGGACCCCGCGCCCAGGCGGATAAATATAAGTACGCCGTGGAAGTGCAGCGGCTTCTGGGAACGTGCGCCAACCTCGACATCGTGCGCGGCGAGGTGGCGGAGATCGTTACGGATGTAAAGCTGACAAGGGAAATGAATGACAAGGTGACAAGAGGACAAGGGGACAAGGCGCCGAGTGCAGGAGCGGAATCTCGCCACCTAGTCACCAGTTTACCTCCTCACCTTGTCACCCGCGCCGTCACCGGCATCTTCCTCGCCGACGGCACCCGGCTAAACTGTCGGGCCGTTGTCGTCGGCTCGGGCACGTTTCTGCGCGCGTTGATGCACACCGGCGAGAAAAAGACGATCGGCGGGCGCGTCGGTGAAGAAGCCGCGACCGGCTTGTCCGCGTGTTTGGCGCGACTCGGTTTGGAACTCGGAAGACTCAAGACCGGCACTCCCCCGCGCCTCAATGCCAAGACCATCGACTTTTCGCAATTCGAAGTTCAACCGGGCGATGACGACCCGGCGCCGTTTTCGCACCTCAACGAATACGCGGCTTTGGATCGGAAATCTGAAATCTCAAATTTGAAGTCTGAAATTTCACATCGAAAATGGACGCCCCCGCTCAAACAAGTTCACTGCTGGATCGGCTCGACCAACGAGGAAATCCACCAGATCATCCGGGCAAACCTGCACCGCGCTCCAATGTACAGCGGGCAGATCGAATCGACGGGGCCGCGGTATTGTCCGAGCATTGAGGACAAGGTGGTGCGGTTCGCGGACAAGCTTTCGCACCACATTTTTCTGGAGCCGGAGGGGCTCGACACCGACGAGATTTATTGCAACGGGATCAGCACGTCGCTCCCCGCCGATGTGCAGGAGCAAATCGTCCGGCTCGTACCCGGTCTTGAGCGTGCGGAAATCCTGCGTCACGGCTACGCGGTCGAATACGACACGGTCTGGCCGACGCAGATTCGCTCGACCCTGGAGACGAAGACTGTCGCAGGACTTTTCCTTGCCGGGCAGATTAACGGCACCAGCGGGTATGAAGAGGCCGCCGCGCAGGGGTTGGTCGCGGGGGTAAACGCCGCCCAGTACGCGGCGCGTGGCGCGTGCGATTTCGTTCTGCGTCGCGACCAGGCGTACATCGGCGTCATGATCGACGACCTCGTTACCAAACCCCCCCTTGAGCCGTACCGCATGTTCACGAGCCGGGCCGAGCACCGGCTGCACCTTCGCACCGACAACGCCGACGACCGCCTCACCCCCATCGGGCGAGAGATTGGTCTCGTTGACGACGACCGCTGGGCGCGGTTTTCCACCCGGCGCGACACCGTCAAATCCGGTGTCGAGTTGCTGAAATCCTCTCGCGTCGACGGGGTGGTCGCGTTCGACTGGCTCCGCCGGGCGGATGCCGATTGGTCGACGTTGTTACAACGCATCCCCGCGCTCGCATCGCTTCCTGGAGATGTGGTTCGACAGATCGAAATTCGCGCGAAGTACGAAGGGTACATTGCCCGGCAGGATCGACAAATCGAGCGGTTTGCGCAGATGGAGCAGAAGCTGATTCCCACGTCAGTGGATTACGCAACGGTCGCGGGGTTGCGGAACGAAGCCAAGCAGAAGTTTGCGACGTTCACGCCGCGGAGTCTGGGGCAGGCGCTGCGGATCAGCGGGATCACACCGGCGGACGTAACGGTGCTGGCGATTCATTTGAATCGGAAGTGATTGACATGATTTTTGGTCGTCTCCGTGGTCTCTGCTTGTCTCGCGGTTGGTTGCTAGAAGTTCTAAATTAAAAGCGTGACCATGCTGACTTTAAAATCTGGTCGGTGAAAGCGTTTTTGGAAACGCCGTTGGTGCTTGCACCACCGACGTTCTAATGCTGCCTCGACCGCTTTGTTCGACTCTACTGTCAGTGTGAGCGGTCACCGTTGGTATGCTGCGGGGTCTTCCATCTCGTTTTCAGCAAACCCTTTAAGTCTCAGCAGGCACGCGTCGCATTGCCCGCAGGGAGGGCCTTCGGGGGACGGGTCGTAGCACGTGCTCGTCATCGCGTAGTCGACGCCTAACTCTAAGCCGCGTTTGATGATCTGGCCTTTGGTGAGGGAAATGAGGGGGGTGTGAATTTGAAGTCGTTTGACGCCTTCCACTCCCGTTCGCGTCGCGAGGTTGGCCATGCGTTCGTATGCTTGAATGTACTCGGGGCGGCAGTCGGGATAGCCGCTGTAGTCTAAGGCGTTCACGCCGATAAAGATGTCAACAGACCCGAGGACTTCGGCCCAGGCGAGGGCGAAGCTGAGAAAGATGGTGTTGCGGGCCGGGACGTAGGTGACGGGGATGTCGTGCGACATCTCTTGCATGGAACGTCCTTTAGGAACGGCGATGTCACTGGTCAGGGCGGACCCGCCGAAGGCGCGGAGGTCGATGTCGAGAAAAGTGTGCTTGCTCACGCCCGCCGCTCGCGCGACGCGTTTGGCGGCGTCGAGTTCGGCGGTATGACGCTGGCCGTAGCGGAAACTAAGGGCTACGGGGTCGAACCCTTCTTGCTTTGCGATGGCAAGGATCGTGGCCGAATCCAAGCCGCCGCTGAGCAAAACCACGGCGGGGGGACGATTTTGGGACGGGGGTAGTTGCATTCGATCAAGAACCGCGGACGGTCAGTCCGTGCAGAATAAGTTTACCGGGGTGACCACGCCAGCCGCGGCGGTCGGTAAAGAGTGGAGAATGCAAAGGTTGTTGTCGCTATTGGTGTGGGTCGTCCTGCCCGCCGCAACGTTGCGGGCGGAGGGGGTTGATTACACCCGCGACGTCAAGCCGCTGCTGAAGTCCCATTGCTACACCTGTCACGGCGCGTTGAAGCAGGAATCAAATCTCCGGCTCGACACCGCCGCTTCGATTCGTAAAGGCGGCGAGGGCGGTCCTGTCTTGCACGTCGGCAAACCTTCCGCGGACAGTCCGATCTTCCGGAGGATTTCTTCCACCGACCCCGCCGTGCGGATGCCGCAGGAGAGCAAGCCGCTGACCGAGGCTCAGGTAGCCGTCATTAAGGCGTGGATCGAACAGGGCGCCGTTGCCCCGGCGGACGAGGAGCCGGAACTCGACCCGCGCAAGCACTGGTCGTTTCAGCCGGTCGTCCGGCCCGCTGTTCCGACGATCAAACGGGCCGACTGGGTTCGCAATCCGATCGACGCTTTCATCGGGGCTGGGCACGAGAAACACAACGTCGCCCCGTTGCCGGCGGCGGAGAAACCGGTGCTGCTTCGGCGGGTCACGCTCGACCTCATCGGCGTGCCGCCGACACGCGAGCAGCTTCACGCCTTTGTCGCGGACAATTCGGCGGGCGCGTACGAGAAGATCGTCGATCAACTCCTCGCCGCGCCGGCCTACGGCGAGCGGTGGGGACGCCACTGGATGGACGTCTGGCGCTACAGCGACTGGTACGGCCGGCGGACGACGCCGGACGTGATGAACAGCTACCCGACGATCTGGCGCTGGCGCGACTGGATCGTCCGCTCGCTCAACGAGGACAAAGGCTACGACCGCATGGTCACCGAGATGCTGGCGGCGGACGAAATCGCCCCCGCCGACGACGCCAACCTCGTTGCCACGGGGTTCATCGTGCGCAACTGGTACAAGTGGAACTACAACACCTGGATGCAGGGGATGGTCGAGCACACCGGCAAGGCCTTTCTCGGCCTGACGTTCAA
>JBKJRK010000129.1:0-11023 GCA_046593135.1 Tepidisphaeraceae bacterium
CGGGCGGCGACGAGCTCGCGGAAAAGCTTTTCATAGTTCCGGGACATCCATGCTCGCTCGATCTGGCGAATTGTAATCATTCCGGCCTCCTTGAGACGATTAATGTTAGGGTTCGATAATATGTAACGGAAACCGAACAAGCAAGGGAATTACGTAAAGAATTTTTGGCTTTCGTTTGGGTTCGTTCTGATAAATCGGGGGCAGGGCGATGCGACGAGTGGCTTATCAAGCCGCACACGATGGGAAGGGGGAAAAGCGGACGCCCTCGAAGCAAGTTCACCTCGGGTATGGCGGCGCCTCCGATCGCCGCTTGCGGTTTCGCAGACCGAAGTTGTGCTTTTCGGTCTGCGAAACCGCAAGCGGCTGGGCGGCCGGACTGACGTGCGGCGGGCTATATTCGCGAGGGTTGTTGGGAAACTGCTCGAAGGCCGTCCATGGTGAACCAGTTTTCCCAGGTTTGGACCGAAAATCAGGCCCCGACTTGGAAGGATTGAGATGATGTGGGAGTTGCCAGTGCGTCTTTGCCGTGGGTCGGTGCAGAGTTTGGACCGCTCAGGGTAGCGCCTTGCAGAAGTTTGCCGCTTTGCCAGAGCGCGAGGGGCAGCCGGCTGAGGATCACGATAGCAACTTGGCTCCCCGCGAACAGGGCGAGCCACATCCGGGTGCCTTCCTTAAAGCCGTAGGCGTGCAGGCCGACGCCCAATTCGTTGGTGCCGAACCAACTCCAGGCGGTGACGACGTTGCCCAGGACGGCGAGCCCCATCACGCCCCGTTCTTTTGCGAGGCCGGACCAGCGGGCGTGAAGGATCAGCGCGTTCCAGAGGACGATCAGGATCGCGCCATTTTCTTTCGGGTCCCAGCCCCAGAATCGCCCCCACGACTGGTCGGCCCAGATGCCGCCGAGAATGGTGCCGACGAAGCTGAACAGCATGGCGAAGCAGAGGATGCCGTAGACCATGCGGAACAGGTCTTTCCCCGCAGCCTTGTTGAGCGTCGGCGTGAAGAAGCCGCGCGCGACGTAAGTGATCGCCAACGCCCCGGCGAGGAACGTGGCGGCGTAGCCGAGGGTGATGAGCACGACGTGGGTGGCGAGCCAGAAGTTGGTGTCGAGGACGGCCTGAAGCTCGCGGAGCGAGTCGCCGTCGCTGAGCGACAGGTTGTGGGCAATGAACAGAGAAAGAAAACCGACGCACGACGCGACGAGCAGTCCGACGCCGTTCTTGAAGAAACGCTCGACGCCCAGCGCGAGCAACACGCCGCCCCAGGCGATGAAGATCGCCGAGGAGTAGAGCGTTGTGACCGGCGGGCGACCCTGAAGGTACATCCGGAAGATCAGGCCGCCGGTGTGGATGACGATCGTGAGGATCAATACCCACCACGCCGCCCGGCGGAGTGGGCCGGTCGCGGTCAGGAATGAGAACAGCACCAGCACCGCCGACAGGACGTAAAAGCCCATCAGGTGGTAAAACGGCGCGATCCGATTGAAAAAGACCTCGATGCCCGCCTTGCCCGTTTTGCGTGGCGACATCGAAGCAGCGTACGTCTTGTAGTCGCTCACCGCTTTGTTGAAGTCGGTCGGCTTTCCGTCTTTGTAGCTTTGCAGGATTGCAAAGAATTTCACCAACCCCGTCTCCGGCGTGCCGGTGCTCTTCACTGCGTCCATCGCCTGCTCGAACGACCGCCATTCCCCGCCCGCCTGTGTGGGCGCAATAAGGTGCAGTTCCTTCATCGCGACCAGCGTGTCGAATGCCTTGACCTTCTTCCACAATTCCGCCGCGTGACGCTGAAATTGTGTCTGCTCTTTCGGATTGATGTCGCGATGGCCAACAACTTCATCGAGAAGCTTCTGCACCTTCGGCTCGAGTTCCGCCCACGCAAACAACTGCCGCTCTTTGCCTTCCTTGTTCAGCGGTTGGAGTCCCATGAAGCTGACAAGTTCCGGGTTGTCGATCCGGAATATCTCGTACTGCCAGGTTCGCTCGTTGCGAGAGAAGCCGTCGAGCAGGAACTGCATGTTCGCCGGCTTGCCTTCAAGCTTGCGGAGGTCTTCCTTGCCGCCGGTGATAATTTTGAGCGTGATTCGGGCCAGGCTGTCGTACGGGAGCACGCGCCCTTCGTAATTCATCGGCACCGCCGCGACTTCCGAAAGGTCGAAACCGTCGACGCTCTTCGCGTTTCGCGGGGCCAGTACCCCGGCAAGATAGACGACGCACACCGCCAGAATCCCGGCCGGCACGAGGAACTGCGCCGACGCCCACGCCCGCCGCGGCGGCAGGGTGTATTGCTCGTCGCGTTTCCTGCGCGGTTTGGCGGCGGCCGCCTGTTCGGCTTGGGCCGCGTCAGCCTTGGCGCGCTTTCGAGAAAATTCCCGAAGATTCAGGCTGAAGTGGGCGAACATGCCCAAGCCGCCAACGATGCACGAGATGTACGGGAACAGCCAGCTCGGGTTGCGGACGACCTGCAAAACGGTGGTCGTTTCGGTCCTCGGGTCAAAGGTCTGCTGGTAAAATGTTTCGCCGCTGTACCGCAGCGGGTGGTTCATCCAGATGCGTACTTCGCGGTCTTCGTTGCGCGTCGGGTCGACGAGCCGCACGTCGCTGGAAAAATTCCGGGCCATCTGCGTCCCGGTGTGGCGGTCGAAGCGGAAATCCTTGAGGTGAATCTGGAACGGCTTGTAGTACCGCGGCCATCGGACGGCGATCTCGTAGGTTTTTCCGTTAACCTCGACGGGCTGGTTATTGAGCTGCTGGGACAGAAGGAAACGGCCCAATTCCTTGCCGCCGGCGGTCAAGGTCACGTATGCGGCGGGGTAGTCGGCCTTGCTTTCTCCGATGCCGGTGGCTTTCGGCAGCGGCTTGGCACTCAGCCGCAGTCCCGCGCCCGCGGTCGCCTGCGGGAGGCCTTCGGGTTTGGGTTGCATCGGCCCGAGCAAATCGGAGTTCGGGTAGTACGCGTCGACATGAATGCTGAAAGGCAACCGGGCATCGGTGATCGTTTGGCCCGGTTTCAGCCGCGATTCGTTGACCGTCACGACGTTGTTGTGGTCCGGGTTCGAGCTGTCGATGACGGCCAGCTCGCCGTACCGCATGTCCGACGCGTAGTTCGCGTAGCTGCCCTCGTCGATCGACATCGCCTGCTCGACCTTGACGACGTTGGTCGCCAATTCCCCGCCGAGCATGAGGACCAGCCCGAGGTGGATCAGCACAACGCCGCCGCGCTTGCCGTGCAGCCAATAAGCCGCGGCGATCAGGGGCAGGGCGGCGGCGACGAGCACGGCGCTCATCACGTAATAGCCGAGTTCCGACGTCAGATATCCGGAGAGCCACACGAGCGCGACGAGCGGCGGGATGACGAGCAAATCCCGCCACGTCAGCTTGAACCGCAGGATGTTCGCCGCGAACAGGTTAATCAGCATCGCGACGGCGATGGTGTACCCGCCGACGAGGGGGACTTTACCGGGGGCAGTTTCGCTCCAACTCGTGAGCGGGAAGAAATATTTGAGCGGGGCCATGACGCCCCACGCGTAAAAATAATCGCGCTGGACGTCCCACGAGCCGAAGTCCTTCTGCGCCGTGGTGCCGACAAATACGAGAATCACGGTCAACACGATCAGCACGACCGCGATCTTCATCGAGGACAGGGGCGTGAGGATCTTCGTCAGCGTTTTATTCACCGGCTTCACCGAACTGCAGGGACTGGAGGAACGCGTCGAAATTCGCCCGCTGATCGGCCACGGTCTTTGCCGGGCCGATGAGTTTCACGAACCAGACGTCGGCCCCCTTGACGAGCATCGCCACGTTGGACCGCTTGGCGTCGGCGGACTCCGGCCCGGCGAAGTCAAACACGATGCACGGCGAACCGCCGACCTGAACTTCTTGCAGGCTCTCGTTTTTCTCGTCCGTCGAAGGCGGCAAGCCGACTTCACCGCGCCAGCGGTTGACGTTGGCGAGCATCGAGCCGAAGCCGTTCAGTCGTAACTTACTTACTATCACCTCGGCCCGCGCGTTGCCCTCGTCGACAAAAAACGTGGCGACGCGGAAGGGCTTGTCGGACTGTTCCTGTCTCCAGCCAAACGGCGCCGTGAAGCTCGCCAAGGTCGTCGGCTTGGCGTTCGCCGCCGGGGAAGGGGGCGGCGTCGTTCCCTTCTCGTCTGCCCCCTGACCTTCGCCGTCGTGGTCGTGCGTGAGGAACTTGACCGAACCGATGAACGCGTCAAACGCCGCTTCCTGCGCGGCTACTTTGTCCGGCGAGCCTTGGAGCTTGAACGACCACGCCTCCTGTCCGTGCGGCAGGATGAACCCGAGCAGTCGGGCGGGCGCACTGGTTTTCACATCAACGCCGGTGAGGTCGATCCGCCGGCCCGCGTGTCCGTCGACCTCGACCGTCTTCGCTTTTTTCTCCGCCTCGGCGGCCGGCGTGGCGGGCAGGCCGAGCGTGCCTTCCCAGCGGTTCAGATTGGGCAACAATTCCCCGGACCCGCTCCCTTGGAGAACATTGACGGTTAATGCGAGCGACGGATCGGCCGGATTTACTTGAATCGTGGCAAACCGCCCGAACTGGCTGCCACTGGAATCCGCAACCTCCGACCACCCGCTCGGCAATTGCCAGGCGACCGGCTTCGCGCCCGCCGTCGCCTTCGGAGTGGCCGGCGGCGGCGGGTCCTTTGGAACGGTGTCAACCCGGATCCCGTCGCCGCGGTCACAGCCGACGAGGCAAGCCCCAGACAAGGCAAGACTTACGATTATTAAACGGGGGAGTTTGGTTAGCACCGACATACCTTAACGTAGCCGCGGAGAAGCTGTCCATCTTACGCCTTGGAGATACCGTCGTTCAAACTTCAATATCAACACGGAGGACACGGAGAATACGTTAGCTTCAGATATCGGTCTCCGTGTTCTCTGTGGGCTCCGTGTTGAGTTTTGTGTGGAATATTTAGGTTGTACCCACAGAAGCGGACTGGAACGGTTCCGGCCCGACGATTTCCGTCGAGAATACCTCCAACCGAGCCGCGGGTTCGCGCCAGGCGTTCGCTGGAAGGCCCATCTTTTCGACGCACAGCGTGGCTAGCAGTTGCTCCCGGCTCCAGCCCGTCTCGCGCGCGACTTGTGGGAGGAAGCAGCCGGACCGACTGCCGTGGTGGAGGTAGATGCCGTCGGTTTCAGGGTTGAAATCGAGCGGCGTCGGGGCGGGCCGCATCGGGGACAACACGCTGATTTCAATTTCGAGATTCGGCAGCTCGTCCCGCCGTACAGGATCATCCCGAAAACGCGGGTCTTCCAGCACGCCGACGGCGGACTGATGCACGCAGTGCCACAGCGGTTTGGTCGCGTCCATCCGCCCGACGCAGCCGCGCAGCCGATGGAGTTTCATCTCGTGAAGGGACACGAAACACCCGCCGGGCGCCAGGAGCGTTGCGTCGGGACATTCCGCCGGCGGTTGACGTTGCCCCCGGAGCGTGTGAAGAATCGCGGCCCTAGCAGCGTTGAGCAGGTGACGCTTCTGGTCCGAACCGAGCGGCATATTACGCATCATACCTCGTTCTAGAAATCGCTCGAATCTGTAATCGACCGGCGGATGCCGAAGGGTGTATGACCTGTTACGATGGTTGCGAACTTAACGTCTGACAACGCATGAACTGGACGGGCTTTCTCATTTTCGCCGCCGGGGTGATCGTGTTGATCGTCTTGATTACCCGGGCAGGTAGAGGCGGCAGATCGACGTGCTCGCGCCCATGCGCGCAGTGCGGCACGATGCAGCCGTCGCACGCACGGTTTTGTCGAAAGTGTGGGAAGCCGTTGGCGTGACGTCACAACAAGTTCAGAAGAGGAACACGAATCGACACCAATCGCCACGAATTTTCACGAATGAAATTCAGTTGCCACATTGGCTTGGCGCCTCCCGGTTTTCGGTTCGTGAAGATTCGTGTGAAGTCGTGTCGATTCGTGTTCCGCATTAACCGAACAGTCGGTGGCCGATTGCTTTAGGGGCTTCACATGGCGGGTTTCAACCTCAAAGAGTTCATGTATGAGATGCGCAACCGCTCGTCCGGCCCGCCGCGCGGGCCGGGGGGAGTTCAAATGACGGGTCCGGGTGGGTTCGGGTGGACGTGGCGAAACCTCGTGGCGGTTGTCATTGGGCTCGCGGTTATCTACGCAGGTTACTTCTGGTTCATCCGACGGTACGTTGTCGACGCCGACCAGGTGTTGGTCCTTTTGCGGAAGAATGGCGACCGGAGCCTGCCGGGCGACCAGATCGTCATTCCACGACCGACCGACTACCCCGGCGGCGCCGAGGCGTGGGACAAAGAATTCGGGGACGCCAACGGGATCTTCGAGCAGATTTACCTGACGGGAACGTATTTCGGCTTCAGCCCGTTTGATTACGAGCGACAGACGTTTCCGATCGTGGAGGTGCCGCCGGGCAAGGTCGGCGTGGTCGTTCGCAAGTTCGGCGCGCCGCTGGCCCCGGGCCAAGTGCTCGCCACTGCCGGCCGGCGCGGGCCGCTGCCCGGTTTTCGGCAGCCGGGCAAGTATCCGGAGTTTTCCAACCCCTACGCCTATGAGATCAAACTTGTCGATCCGGTGAGCATCGACCCCGGCTACCGCGGGGTCGTCACGCTGATGGCGGGAAAGACGCCGGCCAAGCCGAACGAATATATCGTTCAGGCGGGCGAGCGGGGCGTTCAGATGGACACCGAGCCCGAAGGCTTCCGCTTCGTCAACCCGTATGAACGGCGGATCACTCCCATCAGCATGAAGAGCCAGCGCTTCGAGATGGCCGGCGAAGACGCCATCAAGTTTCCGTCCTCCGACAGCTTCGACATCACGATGGAAGGCTTCGTCGAGTGGTCCATTATTTCTGACAAGCTGCCGCTCATCTACACCCAATACGCTGAGGGCGGGGAGCTCGTCGACTTCATGGAGGCCAAGGTCATCCTGCCGTACTCGCGCAGCTTCTCGCGCCTCGTCGGAAGCCGATTTTTGGCGCGGGAATTCATCAGCGGCGACACAAAATTACAGTTTCAGCGCGAGTTCGCGGAGAAGTTGACGCTGGCATGCCGCGATCAGGGAATTCGGATTCACCAGGCGCTGGTGCGCGACATCGTGCCGCCGGGCGAGATCAAGGACCCGATCAACGAGCGCGAGGTGGCGCGGCAGGAGATCAAGACGCTCGAAGAACGGATCAAGGTCGCCAGGAGCCAGGCCAATCTCGCCAAGCAGGTCGCGATGGCCAAGCAGAACCAGTCGATCGGGGAAGCCAACAAGGAAGTCGTCACGATCACGACCAAGGCGAACCAGGAAAGCGACGTTGCGGTCACCAAGGCAAATGAAGAACTCGCCGTTGCCAAGCTGCGGTTACAGGCGGCCAAACGGCAGGCGGAGGCGCAAATGGCCCGCGGGACGGCGGAGGCGAACGTCATCCTGCTCCAGCGCCAAGCCGAGGCCGAGCCGCTCCGGCAGCAGGTGGCGGCCTTCGGCGGGGACGGCAACGCTTACGCCCGTTACTTCTTCTATCAGAAGGTCGCGCCGTCTATTAAATCGATTCTGACCGACACCGAGGGCCCGTTCGGCGAGATGTTCCGCCAGTTCACCGGCCCCGCGCCCGCCCGCGCGCCCGCCGCCGTCGCGACACAAGGGGACAAGCCATGACGAACCAAGCTATCCAATTTCGTCGTACGCCGTTGTTGCTTAAGCTGGTCCTTTTGATCGTCGCGCTGTGGGCCCTGTGGGTCGCGATCAAGTGGACGACGATGCGCACGTATGTTCCGCACGGCCAGGCGCTGCTGGTCATCAACAAGTACGGCTCCCCGCTGCCGCCGGACCGGATCGTTGCGCCGAAGGAAGAGCCCACGAAATATAAAGGCGTGCAGGAAGACGTGCGCGGCCCGGGGCGTTATTTCATCAACCCGGTGTTCTACGAGACCCAACTCGTCGATCTCGTCGACATTCCCGCCGGCGACCCGAGCCGGTGGAAATGGGACGCCGACGGCCACCTGCTGGAGGCGGACCAGTTTGCGCCGAAGGTGGGGCTCGTGACGCTGCAGGAAGGCAAGACGCCCGACGACGGGCAGGAAGTGGTCGCAGGCGGGTTCAAGGGTTTGCAGCGCGAGGTGCTGACGCCCGGCACGTACAAGATCAACCCGCGGCAGAAGCGCGTCGTGCAGGTGCCGGCGGTGATCGTTCCGCCCGGATCGGTGGGGGTGGTCACACGCCTGATCGGCGACATAGGCCCTGTGCACAGCGCGCCGCTATCGGTCGAGATGCCGCCGACCACCGGCCCGGCGAGCCAGCCGGCGGGTCTGAACCGCGTCGTCGTCGGCCCGACGCAACGCGGCGTCCTCCACGACGTGCTCCAACCCGGCATCTATTACCTCAACCCACGCCTCGTGAACGTCAGCATCATGCCCGTGGGCTATGACGAAATTACACTGGAAGCCTCGACGAGCAGCGCGATCCGCTTCCTGAGTTCAGACGGCTATCAGATTGAAGCCGACGTGACGGTCGTCTGGGGACGCACGCCGGACGACGCACCGTTCATCATCGCCAACATCGGCAACACGGACGACGTGCGAAAGAAAGTC
The DNA here is from genome assembly GCA_046593135.1 of Tepidisphaeraceae bacterium. GTDB lineage: Bacteria > Planctomycetota > Phycisphaerae > Tepidisphaerales > Tepidisphaeraceae > JBKJRK01. The sequence goes on from JBKJRK010000129.1 coordinate 8,582, forward strand.
GTCGAGCAGGCGATACGGGCGGTGTGCCAGAACGAAGGCGCCAACTTCAGCGCGCAGCAGCTCATCGAAGGAGAAACCCGCAGCAAGTTTCAGGACGCGATCGAGACCGCGCTGGAAAAGCAGGTGGCCTCGCGCAACATTCACATCCTGATCCCGCTGATCCGCAACATCAAGATCAAGGACGTCCGCGGGACGGACCAATCCGAAGGCCTGCTCGCCACGATCCAGCGCGCCAACATCGAGATCGAGCGCGAGCTGACCAACAACCAGAAAACGCTCACCGCCACCAAGCAGGCCGAGTACGAAGAAGCGCTGAAGCTCGTTGACGTGGCGACCGAGCGGGTCGTGTCGGAAACCAAGCAAAAGGCCGCGAACCTGATTGCCTCGGGCAACAAGCAGGCCGCCGAAATCGGCGCGCAGCGGGAGGTAACCGTTGCCGACGTCGAGGCGCAGATCGCCGCCCTCGACGCCGAGCGCACTCAGATCCTCGGCAAAGCCGGTGCCGACGTCGAACGGCTTAAGAACGAGGCCGAAGCCAAAGGGGCAAAGCTCCTCGTCGACGCCTTCGGCTCCCCGCAAGCCTACAACCAGTACATTTTCGCCAAGGCATTTGAGCCCGAGGAACTCCGGCTGATCTTCGCCGGGCCGGGGACGTTTTGGACGGATCTGAAAACCTTCGAGCAGGTCGGCGCCAGTCAAATGATCAAGCAGCAGCAGAAACCGCAGCCGAAACCGGCGAAGGATTGATGCGGATTTCTATTGATTCGTAATCAAACACCCGCGGCGACGGCGGGTGCGGAAGCGCCGGGAGACGTGCCAGTGTTCGCGGCCTTTGGGCCGGTGTTGTCTTTTTTCCCGTACGTCCTCGCGCGGGGCGGAACGAGCGACGTGTCGACGGGGCCGTAGGTGATCTGCGCCGAATCGGTCGCGGCGTCGTACGTCGCCAGAGTCGTCTTCAGGAAGTTGGCGTCGTCACGCTCGGGGAACGCGGGCTTGTAGTGGGCGCCACGCGACTCGTCGCGCTGCAGAGCGCCTTTCAGGATGGCCTCGGCGGCGAGAATCATGTCTTTCAGGGCGCGGGCGAACGAGAGATTCTGGTTGGTCCACATCCCCGTGTCGCTGAGCTTTACGTTCCTGTAGCGCTGCTTCCACGTTTGGCAGTCGGCGAGCGTTTTGGCGAGCCGGTCGTTGTGGCGGACGACGGTGCAGTTGTCGGTCATCGCCTTGCCCATTTCCTGCCAAAGCAGGTAGGGGTTTTCGTCGCCGGAGTTGTTGACGAGCCAGTTTTGCTTGTCGGTTTCGAGTTTCACCACGGCGTCAAACACGCTTTGCGGGACGTCGGCCGAGGCGGTCGGGGCGACGTCGGTGGCGTAATTCTTGATGCAGGGGCCGCCGAACAGGCCGTCAAAAATGCAACTGAGCAGCGAGTTGGCGCCGAGGCGGTTGGCGCCGTGGTAAGCGAAGCTGCATTCGCCCATCGTGTAAAGCCCCGGGACGTTGGTGCTCATGTTGCTAGGGTCGCCGCGCCGCAGGCCGCCGGTCTTGCCGTCCTTGGCGAAGCTGGCCCACAGGCCGCCCATGGTGTAGTGAACCGCGGGGAAGATTTTCATCGGCTCGTCGAGCGGGTCGGTGCCGACGAATTTTTCGTAAATCTCGAGGATGCCTTCCAGCTTGTTGAGGACCTTCTCGCGGCCGATTTGCTTGGTGATGTCGCGCAGGTCGAGGTAGACCATGTTGCCGCCACCGACGCCCAGGCCCTGCTGGCAGACTTCGAAGATTTCGCGGGTGGCGATGTCGCGGGGGACAATATTCCCATACTTCGGATAGCGTTCTTCGAGGAAGTAGTACCGCTCGGCCTCGGGGATGCTGTTGGGGTGACGCGTGTCGTTGGCCTTGCGCGGGACCCACACCCTGCCGCCCTCGCCGCGGGCCGATTCGCTGATGAGCCGGCACTTGTCTTCGCCGGGGATGGCGGTGGGGTGGACCTGGATCATTTCCGGGTTGCCGAAGCGGGCGCCGGCCTGGTAGCAGCGCGACGTCGCACCGCCGGTGCAGATGACCGACATGGTCGACTTGCCGAAGATCAGTCCGTTGCCCCCGGTCGCCACGACGACGGCGTCGGCGCGGAAGGCGCGGATTTGCATCGTGCGCATGTCCTGCGCGACGATCCCGACGCAGTGGCCGTCGTGGATGACCGGCCAGAGGAATTCCCAGAACTCGTACTTGTTGACCTTCCCCTCGGCCTCCCAGCGGCGGGTCTGTTCGTCGAGCGCGTAGAGCAACTGCTGCCCCGTCGTCGCCCCGGCGAAGAACGTTCGTTTGAACAGCGACCCGCCGAACAGGCGCAGCGCCCGCTGGCCTTCCGGCGTGCGATTGAAGGGCACGCCCATGCGGTCAAGCAGGTCGATGATCCGCGGCGCCCAGTCGCACATTTCCTTCACC
>JBKJRK010000180.1:0-4441 GCA_046593135.1 Tepidisphaeraceae bacterium
GTGCATCCTTGTGGGGTTGCAGGCGGGGAACCCGTTCGCGACAATTGTGTCCAAAGCGCTGCTCGCCATGACGATTACATTTGTTTTAGGCCTTGTGGTTGGCGCCATGGCGCAGAAGATGTTGGACGAGAATCTGGCCCCTGCAAAGCCCGGCGTTAAAAATTCCGGGATTTCTGAGGTGAAATCCGAGGCAGGGGACCGATAATGTGAGAAGCGCCGTCGGGCTTTGCCGCGACGGCTGAGTGAGAACGGCTCTTTCCCAAGGATCGGAAGGACTTATGGCCATGAAGGGCCCGCGAATCACCGACGTCGATATCAAGCAAGTCTGGATCGATTACAAGAAAAACAAGACTGAACCCTTGCGCAATATCTTGATGGAGAACTATCTCCATCTCGTGCGTTACAACGCCGAGCGGATTCACGTCAAACTACCCGACGAGGTGGAGCTGGACGACCTGATGTCCGCCGGCATCTTCGGCTTGATGGACGCGATCAACGCTTTCGACCTCGAACGCGGCGTCAAGTTTGAAACCTACTGCGCGCCGCGCATCCGCGGGGCGATTCTCGACGAGCTGCGCTCGATGGACTGGGTCCCGCGCCTCGTCCGCTCGCGCGCCCACAAGCTCGACGGCGCGAGCAAGCAACTCGAAGCGGAGCTCGGCCGGGCGCCGACGAACGAAGAGGTCGCCAAGCGCCTCAAAGTCCCGATGGCCGAGTTCGAGAAGATGGCCAAGGACGCCAGCGCCGTTGGCCTCGTGTCGCTGTCGCGCAAGTGGTTCGAAACCGACAGCAACAAGGACGTGCGCGAGATCGACGTCTTGGAAGACAAGCGCGGGGCGGACCCCGTCCGCGAGATCCAGCGCAAAGACCTTAAAGAGCTTATTACCAAGGGCCTGAGCCGGGCCGAACGGCTCATCATCATCCTTTACTATTTTGAAGAGATGACGATGAAGGAAATCGGCTCGACGCTCGACCTCTCCGAGTCGCGCGTCAGCCAGATGCACAGCAGCATTCTCGCCCGTCTGAAGGCCCAGATGGCCGATCGCCGTAAGGAATTCCAGCAGGCGGTCGTCGTCTAACCGACCTTCGCAATCCGAAACGCGCGGCCGGGTCGCTTCAGCGACCCGGTCTTTTTTTACCTTCTATTTTTCACCCTTCCACCAGTGCCTTGTGATACCGCCGCATCAGCGCCCCCCGGCTGATCAACCCGATGACGTGGCCGGGGTTGTTTTGCACGCAAACGGGCAGGCGGCTCACCTCGAATCGCGAGAATGTTTCCAACACGCCGGCGAGGTCTTCGTTGCTTTGCACGCACGGCACGTCGGCCCGCACGACTTCGCCGACCAGCAGCAGGGGGATCGACTCCGGCTGCAGCAGCGCGGTACGCACCTCGTCGGCCGTCACCACCCCGGCGTAGGCGCCTGACTTATCCAGCACGACAAAATCACTCGCCCCCGTTTCGCCCGTGAGCGTCACGAGCCTTTCGAACGGCGTGTCGAGCGTGACGGACACTACGGGGTCCAGTTGCACCTGATCGACGGTAATCCTCCGAAGGATGCGCAAGTCGGAATTCGTGCCTACTTTCACGCCGCGGCGTTTGAGGCTGAGGGTGTAAACGGATTCGGGAAAGATAAGCCGGGCGGTGCCGGTGGCGACGACGGACGCGAGCATGGCCGGCAGTACCACGCCGCGTTGTTGCGTCACCTCGAAGAGAATCAGAATGGCGGCGAGCGGGGCGTGTACCACAGCGGCAAGCACCGCGCCCATGCCGACCAGCGCATAAAACCCGGCCGGAACGCCGGTCGAGATGTTCATCGCGTGCAGACTGATCCCGAGCAATGACCCCGTCGTAGCGCCAAGAAAAAGCGACGGTGCGATGACGCCCCCGCTCCCGCCGCTGGAGAGCGTGAGGCAGGTGCCGAGGATCTTGGCCAGGATGAGAAACGCGAGCAGAAGCGCGAGTTTTCCGGGGTCCCAGTTGGCGTAGAAAGAGTCGCTGAACAGTTGCTGAATGACGCCGTACCCGTCGCCGAAGAATGCCGGCATCGAGTAGGCGTAAATCGGCTTGACGCGGTGCAGCAGCAGATGGCCGAAAACCCATACGTAGCCGACCCCGAGCACGCCGAGCAAAAGCCCGCCCAGCGCGGGCCGCAGCGGGCGCGGCAGGGGGGTTTTTCGGAACATTTCCTCTGTGCGGTACATGAGCCGGGTCAGCGAAACGCCGACTCCGCCGCACAGCAACCCGAGCACGACAAAGCTCGGCAGGCTCGACCAGTTGAGCGCCTGCGCACTCTCCCCGGCGACCGTCGGCGGAATGTAAAAGATGGCGTGGATTGTTCCCGGCTCCAGGCGCTGAAAAATCGCGTGCGTCGTGACGTTGGAGATCACGCTGGCCAGCACGATCGGGAGGAACGCGCGGATCGAGAAGTCGAACAGGATCACTTCGAGCGTAAAGATCACACCGCCGATGGGGGAGTTGAAGATCGAACTGATTCCCGCGGCGGTGCCGCAGCCGATAAGGACGGGCACATAAGGCCCGGCCATGGCGAACGCCCGGCCGAAGCCGGAGGAGATGGCCGCACCGATCTGGACGATCGGCCCTTCCGCGCCGGCCGAACCCCCGGTGCCGATGGTGACCGCGCTGGCAAAGATCGTCTCTAGCGCCGCGACCGGCCGGAGCCAACCCCTGGACCGAGTAACGGTTTCCATGACGTCAACGACGCCATGAGCCGCCTTGCCGCGGTTGAAGACCGTGTTCGCCAGCCCGACAACCAAGCCGCCGGCCGCGGGCAGAACGAGCAGCAGCCAGATGTGCCGGCCGTAAAGGTCCGTCGGAAGAATGTGTCCGTAGACCGCGTTGCGGATCAGATCGATCAATTCGTGAAAACTCACCGCCGCAAGGGCGGTTACAATGCCAATCAGTACGGCGAGGACGACGAGAAATCCGTCTTCGCCGAAACCCAGGCGTGCAGAAACGCGATTCACCCACAGGCGGATGCGGACCAGGAAAGTGGCAAATACGTCAACCATCGACGCGGGAAGGATATCCGTTGCCTCGTCCCATGCGAGTATTTCACGAACTTCAGGACATTTTAAACCGGCGTCACATTAAGATTCTGGCACGGAAACGCAGTCCGCCATCGCCGTTGGAGCTATACTTCGGATCCGATGCACGGAGACTTCGCTTGAGCGTTGCGAAGAAAAAAGTCGTGGTTGCCATGAGTGGCGGGGTTGATAGCTCCGTCGCCGCGGCTCTCTTGCTGCGCCAAGGGTACGACGTGATCGGCGTTTTCATGCGCCTCGGATCGCCGAAAGGCGTGGCCGACTCCGAAGAAAGCTGCGACTTGGAATCTTCCTCGCCGCAGACGTCAGCCAGCACCCCGCGCCCTCATAAGCAAGGCTGCTGCTCCGTCCTCGACGCCGACGACGCCCGGCGGGTGGCGGGCATGCTCGGGGTGCCGTTTTACGTACTGAACTTTCAGGAAGATTTCGGCCGGGTCATCGACTACTTCGTCGACGAGTACAACCGCGGCCGCACGCCCAACCCGTGCGTCCGCTGCAACGACTGGCTGAAATTCGGCAAGCTCGCCAGCTACGCGAAAGCCGTCGGCGCCGACTTCGTCGCCAGCGGCCACTACGCCCGCACCGGTGTCGATCCCGTCACCGGGCGCAAGCTGCTTCTCCGCGGCCTCGATCATCGCAAGGACCAGAGCTACGTCCTGTTCGGGATGTCGCGCGACGCGCTCGACCACACGCTTTTGCCCATCGGCGACTTCGAAAAACACGACGTCCGCGCGATGGCCGAAGAACTCAAGCTGCCGGTGTTCAACAAGCCGGACAGTCAGGAAATCTGCTTCGTCCCCAACAACGACTACGCCGGCCTTGTCGAACGCCGCACGCCCGGCGGGTTCAAGCCCGGCGAGTTCGTCGACGCCGGCGGAAAAGTCGTTGGGTCCCATCCCGGCCATCAGCATTTCACGATCGGCCAGCGGAAGGGCCTGGGCGTCGCCCTCGGCTACCCGATCTACGTCGCCGACATCGACCCCGCGTCGAACCGCGTCACGGTCGCCGATAAGGAGGCGTTGTTGAAGGGCGGGCTTGTCGCACACCAGATCAATCTGCTCGACGACACGCTCCGCCACGCGGCACGGCCCGTTTCCTGCACCGCCAAGATCCGCTACAACCACGACCCGCAGGCGGCGACTGTCCAAATGACCGGCGATGACGAGATCGTCGTCCGTTTCGACGAGCCGCAGAGCGCGATCACGCCGGGCCAAGCCGTCGTGCTATACGACAGCGACCGCGTCATGGGCGGGGGATGGATCGACTCGGCGGCTGACTAAACCGTTAGCCACGAATGGCACGAATGGCCACGAATCAGAGTCTAGAGCAAGGAAACTTTTCGCGTAGCCGGGGGGCTTGCTCGGCGGGGCTCCTCCCC
>JBKJRK010000422.1:0-2547 GCA_046593135.1 Tepidisphaeraceae bacterium
AAATGACACGCCGTCACGAAGGCGGCTTCCGAGACACGATCGAATCGATCCTCATCGCGTTCATCCTTGCGTTCATCTTCCGCGCGTTCGTCGTCGAGGCGTTTGTCATCCCGACCGGGTCGATGGCGCCTACGCTCCTCGGCGCCCACGCCCGCTTCACCTGCGAAGACTGCGGTTATCAATTCGAAGCCAACTATTCCAGCAGCGACGAGCAAAACATCCAGCCAGAGGTCGAGCACAACTATTTCCCAACTCCCCAAGCCGGAGTGTCGCGCAGTGACCAACACATTGATTGCCCCAATTGCGGGCACGTCCTACACGACCCCACCGACCGGCGGCGAGACAAGGTGCCGATTCATTACGGCGACCGCATTCTCGTGCTGAAGTATTCTTACCTGCTCCAAAGCCCACAGCGGTGGGACGTCGTTGTTTTCAAAGCCCCCGACGAACCTTCCCCCGGCGCCAGTTGGTATACGACCAACTTCATCAAGCGGCTCGCCGGCAAGCCGGGCGAAACGCTGATGGTCCTCGACGGCGACGTCTACGTCAGCACGACCGGCGGCACGCAGCCGGACGACTTCAAGGTGCAGGGCAAACCCCGCCACGTCCAAGACGCCTTGTGGCGGGTCGTCTGCGACGGCGAGTTTATTCCCCACCTGAAGCGGCGTGACGAGCCTTGGCACCCGTGGCAGGTCGAGAGCGGAGACGGGTGGAACGTCGGCACGCCGGACCAGCCCCAGCGTGTCTACACGTTCGACGCGCCGAACGGCGCCGGCACAATCCGTTTCGACAGCTCTCACAATAAACGGCGTGCCCTGACCGACTTTCTCGCTTACGCGGAACTCGAAAGCGCCCGGAGCAACAAAAACGTCAGCGATTTGAAGCTCAGTTGCGTGTATCTCCGCAAGAGCGGCGACGGCCCGCTGCGGCTACGGCTGACGAAGCACAACGACGCGTTCACGGCCGAGTTGTCGCGCACCGCGGCCAAGCTGTTCCGCAAGCGCGGAACGCCCGCCGGCCCGGACGATCTGGGCGAGGAAATCGCGCAGGCGACGAGCGTTTCGGGCCTCGACGGCGGGCCGATTCGCCTCGAGTTCACGAACGTGGACTACACGGTGACGCTACGCGTCGGAAACTCCGACGTGCTGACGACGGCCTACGACCCCGACATCGCCACGCTAAAAGATGCGTATTCCGCCAACCGTCAGCTTCCTAAGCCCGAGGTGCGAATTACCGCAGCCGGCCAAAACTGCGCGCTGTCGCACGTGAGCCTGTGTCGAGACGTTTACTACACGACGGAGGCTTCCCAAATCCGCTGGGGCCGGCCCGACGACCCCATTCGTTTGGGCGACGACGAGTACTTCGTCCTCGGCGACAACACCGTAATCAGCAAAGACGCCCGCTATTGGACCGAGCCGGTCAATCTTCCCGCCGAAGACCTCGACGTCCAAGCCGGGCGGGTGCCCGGACGGTTCATGCTCGGCAAGGCGTTTTTCGTCTACTGGCCCGCGGGCTACCGCCCGTTCGGATCGCCCAGCCTGCCGGGCCTCATTCCCAACTTCGGCGACATGCGGCTGATTCACTGATCCAACATCGCGCCGAACGGGCGCACAAGGCCGGTTCGCATCACCCCATCGCGTTTTGGTAGCTGCGACGCCTGCGTCGCCTCGTGCAGTCCACACGATCCGCAAGAGGCGACGCAGGCGTCGCCGCTACAGAGTGGTGAAAGTCGCTCTAACGTTTGGGCGCGGGCTTTGATTCCGGCTCGATTCCCATTGAATCGGCCCACCGCTTCACTTTGTTCGCCAGTCGATCCCGAACGTCGGAATGGGCGGCGGCGACGTCCGTGGTTTCGCGGGGGTCGGCTTCAATGTCGTAGAGTTTTCCGTTCAGTAACTTCCACTTCCCCTCCCGGATGCCACGGTCTGAAAAATGGATCGTCCGCTCCGGGAGGCGTGGGCCGCCTGTGAAGGCAGGCCAGACGTTCTGCCCGTCGAGCTTAGTCGTGACGGGTCCCTTCAAGCCGGCGACAGAGAGCATCGTCGGAAGAAAATCGGTGACGTGAATGACGTCGTCACGGACACCCTCCGGCGGAATGACCCCCGGCAGCCGGGCGACCCACGGCACGCGGACGCCGCCTTCTTTGTAAGTGAACTTCCCACCGTCGAGCGGCTGGCTCGACCCCGGCGTGTCCGGGCCGTTGTCGCTCATGAAGATGACAAACGTGTTGCCTTCGATCTTCTGCGCCGCAAGCTCGTCGAGCACGCGACCGACGCCGTCGTCGAGACAGGCGACCATGGCGCGGTACACGTTACGGCCTTTCGTCTCGCCGGCGGCGTCGAACCGCTTCAGGTACGTTTCGGGCGCCTGCCACACGCCCGCCTTGGCGTAGTGCGGGGCGTTGTACGCGAGGTAGAGGAAGAACGGCTCCGCCGCGCCGGCGTGATCGCGAATGAACTTGCATGCGCGGGCGGTGAATAAGTCTGTCGTGTAGCCGTCGATGTGAACCCGTTTGTCCCCTTCCCAGAGATCATGTTTTCCGTCCGG
>JBKJRK010000547.1:0-4475 GCA_046593135.1 Tepidisphaeraceae bacterium
ATTCTCGTGTCCGGTCGGCGGATATTATTCCGCAGTCGTTTCGATGTCGATGACCGGTCCGAGCGGTAATCCATTACGCAGTTGGCCGGCGTATTTCCACCTGCCGCGGTCCAGGCCGTTTCAACCCAGCCGCAGCCCTGGAAGTCGCCGATGCACCAGCCGTAGGCGTGATCACCCGAAGTCTGACGGCGGTGGAAGCCGGCTTAGTTATACAGCGTCGAGTCGCGTTTGAGTCGAGATAGCCGGCGAAGTTGCCGATGAGATGGGTCGCGCCTGAGCCCGCTTTAGTGGATACGTTTTGACATTTTCTGGCGAACTTATCCTTGCAATCGAGCGTCTGGTAACACATAGTCAATGTGAGTATTGGCAGGCATTTTATACAGAGTGCCAGCCGATAACCGGGCGACCGAAAACATCTAGGGACAGATTGATCGTCGGCCGATGGACCGGCCGATAGTCCGAAGGCCGTGGCAAGGCGTTATCTGGGCAAAGCTGTTTAGCCCCGCCGCCGCGACCGCATTTCGGGCTTCAGGGACTCGCGTTCACTCCCCGTGTAACGCAAGTCCCGGGCTCAAGGATGGGCTGGGTAATGGCGGATAGTTTCCTCATTCGCGGCGGACAACGACTCAAAGGCAAAATCGAGGTTTCCGGCAGCAAGAACTCGGCGCTGCCGATCCTGGCGGCGTGCCTGCTCGCCGAGGGAAAGACCACCCTCAAAAGCGTCCCGCGCCTCAGCGACATCGACTCGATGATCAAGCTCCTGGGCGAACTGGGCTGCCACATCTACCGGCACGAACCCACCGACCAGGGCCTCGCCCCCAACGGTCCGCCGTTGAACGGCAACCTTGACATCGAAGTCACCGACGAAAAGCAAATTGAAGCCCGCTACGACATCGTCAAGACGATGCGCGCCAGCATCTGCGTGCTCGGCCCCATGCTCGCCAAGCGAGGCAAGGCCATCGTTTCCATCCCCGGTGGGTGCGCGATCGGCGACCGCCCGGTCGACCTCCACGTCCGCGGGCTGATGAAGCTCGGCGCCGAGTTTCGCACCGAAGGCGGCAACATCGTCGGCAGCGTGCCCGGCGGACGCCTGCGGGGCTGCAAGATGTACCTCGGCGGGGCGATGGGCCCGACGGTGCTGGGCACGATCAACGTCCTGTGTGCCGCGGCGCTGGCCGAAGGCGAAACGGTTCTGGTGGGCGCTGCGAGCGAGCCGGAAGTGACCGACTGTGCCGAACTGCTCATCAAGATGGGCGCGAACATCAAGGGACACGGCACGCCGGAGATTCGCATCGAAGGCGTCGACAAGCTGATCGGCGCCGAGCACCGCATCATTCCCGACCGCATCGAAGCCGGCACGTTCATGATCGCCGCCGCCATCACCAACGGCGAGATCGAACTGAAGAACTGCAATCTGGACCACTTGATTGCGGTGTCGGACCGCCTTGAAGAAGTCGGCGTGAAGATCGAGCGTCAGAACGGCACGGTGTTCGTTAGCGCCGCCCGCCGGCTGATGCCCGTCGAGATGACGACCCAGCCGTTCCCCGGGTTCCCCACCGACCTTCAGGCCCAGTTGATGGCCCTGCTGTGTCTCGGCGACGGGATCAGCGTGATTACCGAGCGCATCTTCCCGGATCGTTTTCTGCACGTCGGCGAACTAAACCGCATGGGTGCCCGCATCCGCAAGGAAGGCCCGACCGCGATCATTCAAGGCGTGAAGGAAATGCAGGGCGCTTCGGTCATGTGTTCCGACCTCCGCGCCTCGGCGGCGCTCGTGCTGGCCGGGCTCGTCGCCCGCGGCACGACGCGTCTCGACCGCGTCTACCATATAGACCGCGGCTACGAAAAGATCGAAGCCAAGCTCTGTGCCGTCGGCGCCCAGATCGAGCGCGTAACCGACAAGAGCGCGGCGGCCTGACCGAGTCCGTGAACCACAACGTTTCACGCACAGCGAATCGCCTACTAGGCGACTTACGCGCGCCGAATCAAACGGATGAAAACGCGACAGCCCCCGGCGTTTGCCGGGCGGGCTGTCAAACTATGAAACGGCGGTAAACGGGCGGCGGCGCTTAGCAGCCGCCGCCTTTGAACAGGAGGAACGCCACCAGGGCGGCCCCGACACTTCCGGTCGCGAGGTAAACAATTAATGCCTTCCCGACGGCGCCCGCGCGGGCGCGTATCGACGGGCGGATGCGCGGTCTAAGAGTCTGGGGTTGCATTGCGTTTTCGTGCACAGGAGTTCCTTTCTGCCGGAATCGAGACGTTCGCATCCGGCAAGAGTTGTTATGCAACTGCCGTGCCGAAATATTGCAAACGCTCCCATTTACGCCCCCCCGACGCGACCGATAACGAAGACACACCATTCCGGCCGCGCGGGCCGATGTATCCTAAGATAGAGAGAGCGGCGCGGGCGGTTCGGCCGGCGTCGTGGTTTTTGACAGGAGGATGCAATGGCCCTTCGCGATCCTCGAACTTCGTCAGCGAATGGCGCATCGGGAAAAAGCGCGGGGCGAAACGGGCATCCGGCGGCGACAGGCCGGGGCCGGGCTTCTCGCGCGGCGGTGAAGCGGCCGCTTCAAAGCGGAAAGCCCGGCGCGGGTTCATTCCCGTCGCGCATGCCGATGGGGCAGTTCCTGTTCGAGTACCTCCACCGCCGGGGTGTGCGGCACAGCTTCGGCGTGCCGGGGGATTTTGCCTTGCCGACGTTCGCGTGGCTGGAGAAATCGAAGATCCAATCAATCACGATGACGCACGAACCGGGGGCGGGGTTTGCCGCCGACGCCTATTCGCGGCTCAACGGCATTGGCCTGGTCTGCGTGACGTACTGCGTCGGCGGGCTGAATGTCCTCAACGCGATCGCCGGAGCGTACGCGGAGAAGTCGCCGGTCGTCGTCATCAGCGGTGCGCCGGGGCGGAAGGATCGGGAGAAGGATCCGCTACTGCACCACAAGGTAAAGACGTTCGAGACGCAGCGGCGCGTGTATGACGAAGTGACCGTCGCGTCGGCCGTCCTGCTCGACGAGGAGCGGGCGGCGGGAGAGATCGTGCGCTGCGTCGAGGCGTGCCTGCGCCACAAGCGGCCGGTTTACATCGAAGTTCCGCACGACATGGTCGACCGGGAAATCCCCGTCAACCTGCCCGCCGAATTGCCCGTTCCGCAAAGCGATCCCGACACCCTCGCTGCGGCGCTGCACGAAACCGTTGAGTTGCTCGGCCCCGCGAAAAATCCGGTGATCCTGGCCGGCGTGGAACTGCACCGCTTCGGACTGACCGACGTCGCCGTGAAGTTTGCCGAGCGGTTCAACATTCCTATCGCCGCCGACCTTTTGAGCAAGAGCGCGGTTGCGGAGAATCATCCGCTTTACCTCGGCGTGTACGGCGGGGCGATGTCGTCGGACCCGATCGTCCGCGAGTACGTCGAAAGCTCCGATTGCGTGTTGATGCTGGGAACGTTCATCACCGACATGAACCTGGGCATCTACACCGCCAAACTCGATCGTTCACGGACCGTCCTGGCGACGAGCGAGTCGGTGAAATTGCGGTACCACCAGTACGCGGATGTGGAGTTCGGGGATTACCTGGCCGCGCTGGCGCGGGTTCCGGTCGCCAAGGAAGCTGGCCGCGCGTCAAAAAAGACCAACGGCGCGAGGGCCGTGAATTTCAAACGTTTCAAACACCCCAACCCGCACGCGGCGCCGAAGCCGCTGTCGAAAGACGAACTGACCGCGCCCCTCGACATGGCGCAAGTCATGCGCATCCTCGCCCTGCACTTGAATGACGATTGCTGCGTCGTGTCGGACGTGGGCGACGCGATTTTCGGCGCCGTCGGCATCCGCACGGCGAAGCGTGCCGAGTTCATCGCCCCTGCGTACTACCTGTCGATGGGATTCGCCGTACCGGCGTGCATCGGCGTCGAGGTCGCGAACCCGAAGCTGCGCCCGTTCGTCCTCGTCGGCGACGGCGCGTTTCAAATGACGGGCACGGAACTGTCGACCGCGGTTCGGCTCGGGCTGAAACCCATCGTTCTCGTCCTCAACAACGAAGGCTACGGCACGATGCGGAAGATCCGCGACGGGTCGTTCAACGTCATCAGCCAGTGGGACTACGGCAAAATCTGCGACCTCGTCGGCGGCGGGGCCGCCACTCACGCCGCCACGCGCGGCGAACTTGACGGCGCCATCCGCAGCGCGATGGGTAGCGGCACTGTGCGCGTCATCGACGTGCAGCTCCCCCGCGACACCATGAGCCCGCAACTGGCCAACATGACGGCTGAAATGGCGAAGATGCGCGGAGCAAAGAAGCCCGTGGAAGCGGCGACGTGAGCGATTGCCTGCGCGGCGTTTCCAGGCGAAAGCGGTGACGAAACTATCACGCCGGGGCATAGAGTCGGTGAAGATTTACGTGGCGCGGGCGTCTCGCCCGCGTTTCCTCGTGTCGAAAACGCGGGCGAGGCGCCCGCGGCACAAAAAGTTCAC
>JBKJRK010000593.1:0-4945 GCA_046593135.1 Tepidisphaeraceae bacterium
GGGCGTGCCAAGACGTACGACACGACAAACCCGATTGCCAGCAGCGGCCGGCGCCGGCGCGCCGCGACGACTGCGCAGGCGGCGACGAGCGGGATGAGGTAAGCCAGATTTCCGAACGATTCGAGCAAGACGGCGTTCTGGACCGACATGAAGGTCTGCGCGTCGATCGCCCGCAGCGTCCGCTCGTCCCACGCCGCCAGTCCGCGCGGCGCCCACCACCGGGCAAACAGCGTGATTACCGCCGTCAACATGGCGCACGCGACAAAGCCGGCGGCGAGGACGGCCGCGGCACGCCCTTTTACGCCGGACGGTATTGCGATCCAACTAAGGCGGAACTGGCGCGCCGTTTCCTTTGCCGCGCCGTAAACGGCCCAACGCGAGAGTCGCGAACCTGAATCATGGGGGTCTGGCTTCGTCACTCCGTGCAACTTTATCCGCCGGGCGTAACTAGGGGAAACAATGCGCGCCGACGCGCGTTGCGAGAAGGTGCCGCGGACGGATCACGCGCCTCCGACCGCCGGCGCCGGTGAACTCAAAACTCCCGCCGCTGCCGCGCCGTCGAGATGTTGAGGATTTTGCGGTACTTGGCAACCGTGCGGCGGGCCAACTCGATTCCCTGGGCCTTGAGCTTCTCGACGATTTCGTCGTCGTTTAACGGGTTGTGCTTGTCCTCGTCGTCGATGATCGTCTTGAGCTTTTCCTTCACGGCGTCCCAGCTCATTTCTTCGCCGTCGGAACTGGTCGTGCCGCCGGAAAAGAACCGGCGGAGCGGGAACACGCCGCGGGGGGTTTGGATCCACTTTTCACTGACGGCGCGTGAGACGGTCGCGACGTGAATCCCCAACTGGTCGGCGACCAGGATCATCGGCAGCGGCTTGAGGTATTCGGGGCCTTTGTCGAAGAAGTCGCGCTGGGCGTCGACGACGGCGCGAATGACGCGCGTGATCGTGCTTTTCCGCTGCTCGATCGATTCGATCAGCCAGCGGGCGTTGCGGACGTTGTTGGCGAGGAACTCGCGCGTCTGCTTGTCGCCCTTTTTGTCCTTGAGCCATTTCCGGTACATGTCGCTGATGTGAAGCGAGGGGGCCGGGTCGTTGGTCATTTCGATTTCGTACTTATCCGTCTCTTCGTCGTAGTAGATGATCGCGTCGGGCGTGATGGGCGGCGGGTCGTCGCCGCCGACGAGCTTGCCGGGATACGGGTGTAGCCGGGCCAGGCGTTTTACGCCCGCTTTCACTTCGTCGATCGAGCGGCCGAGCCGCTTGCTGATCTGCGGGTAGCGGTTCATCTCCAGGTCCTTGAGATGATCCGTGATGAGGGAACGCTCCAGGTCGAAATCGTGGCCTTCGGAACGTTCTTCGTCTTCCCGCAAGGTGTCGAGCTGAATGAGCAGACATTCCCGCAGGTTTCGCGCCCCGACGCCGGCGGGTTCGAGGGTTTGGATCAGGCGAAGCGCTTCCTGGAGGTCTTCGAGCTTGGGCGGTGCTTTCGCGTCTTTCTGAACCTGCTCGAACTCGGTGCGGAAATAGCCGTCGGAATCGATGTAATTAATCAGGACTTCGCCGGCCTTGCGGACTTCGGGGGTGGTTTCGATGAACGCCCACTGGCCGATCAGGTGCTCGGCCAGGTTGTCCCCCCGCGCGGCCGTGTTGGCCATCGCGTCCATCTTCTTGTCACGCTCGCCGTCGTAGCTGGCGACCTGCTGGCGGAAGCTGCCGTTGGTGTTGAATTCCTCGTTCTCCAGATACGCACTCAGACGTTCCAGGCGGTCAAAATCCTCGGCTTGCCCGGAGTCTTCCTTCACGACCAGCGTTCGCTCGTCCTCGACCCGATCCTCGCGCGTCTCATTGGGGGCGTCTTTGATCTGGTCGGCTTCGCTGTCGCCGGCGCTGAACTCCAGGACGGGATTGGCCTGGAGTTCCTGCTCGATCCGCTCCTCCAGCGCCATGAGCGGCATCTGCAGGATCTCCATGCTCTGGATCATCCGCGGGGTCAGGAGCTGCCGCTGCTCCATCCGCATCGAAGTCGACTGTGTTAGCTGCATGCTTCCCAACCCATTTATCCCGTCCTTGCTCCCCACCCGAGCCGACGGGCATGTAATTTGCTACGAAAACTCATCATATCACCAGTTTCCGATGGGGCCAACCGGCAAAACAGAGCGGAATCGCGTCAACAAGGACAAAATTGAGGACTGGAAGGGAAGCGGCGGTGCTCTGGCTTGTCGGGAGGCGCGATCTTTAAAGATCGGTGTGCGTGCATCACCGGCGTTCGATTTGACGCCGGGCGTTGTGTGTCCGCCGGCGTCCCAGATGCAAGTCCGTGTCAGAAACCACGCCGCCGCGTACAATAGAATGACATTCCCATGGCCAGCCTTGTAAACATTTCTCGGCTCGACTTCGGCTACGCGCGGCATCCCGTGCTCGCCGGCATCGACCTTCAAGTGGAAGCCGGCACCACGCTCGGGCTGATCGGACCCAACGGCGGCGGGAAGACGACGCTCATGAAGCTCCTGCTGGGGGTGCTGGAGCCGACCGCAGGTTCGGTCCGCATCGCAGATTTGCCGCCGGCCAAAGCGATCACGCGAGGCGACGTCATCGGCTACCTGCCGCAAAACCCTCCCCTTTCCAGCCGGCTGCCCCTGAGCGTGCGGCAGGTGGTGCGGCTCGGGCTGGCCGGAAAAACGGGCATGCTGCGCGGGTATCGTCGCGACGACCTGGCGTTCGTCGATTCGCTCCTCGAACGCGTCGGCGTCGCCGGGATGGCCGACCGCCCCGTCGCCGACCTGTCCGGCGGCGAGTTGCAACGCGTCTACATCGCCCGCGCCCTTGCCCCCCGCCCCCGGCTCCTGCTGCTCGACGAGCCTACCACCGGCATCGACCGCGCCGGCCAGCACCGCTTCATCGATTTCATCCAAGGACTCAAAACCGAGCTCGGACTGACGATCATCTTTGTCAGCCACGACCTCCGCGCCGTCTCCAGCATCTCGGACCGCATCGCCTGCCTGAACCGCACGTTGCACTACCACGACGTCCCCGACCACCTGCCGGCCGACCTCGTGTACCGCATGTTCGCCTGCGACCTGGAAGCGATGGGAATCAAGGGGGGAAGGGTGTGTACCCACGAGCACGCCGACGGGTGCGAGCAGGCCGACGTCCCCGTCGTCACGACCGCCAAGCCACAGCCGGCGGGAAGCGGCGTCCGCTAACCTCATCCTGTTAAAGGTTTCTTCATTATCATGAATCTCGTTACACGCGTCTGTTCGGTTGTCGTCTTCTGCGTCGCGTTCGGCGCGGGAGCGCCCGCCGCGGACGGAAAATTTCCGGCGATCGGAACGGTCGAGCGGCTGGACCCGAAGCTCGACGAGTACGTCGCGAAAGACGCGAAGATTGAAAAACTCGCCGAGGGCTTCGAGTGGGCCGAGGGCCCGGTGTGGGTGAAGGACGGCGGATACCTGCTGTTCTCCGACGTGCCGAAAAACGTCGTGCACCGCTGGAGCGAAGACAAAGGCGCGAGCGATTTCCTGAAACCCAGCGGCTACACCGCCAAGGAGCCGCCGGCGGCGGTCGAGCCGGGCTCCAACGGGCTGGCGCTCGACCCGGCCGGCCTGCTCGTCATCTGCCAACACGGCGACCGGCGCGTCGCGCGCCTCGGCAAGTCGGGCGAATTTGAAACCCTCGCCGACAAGTTCGACGGCAAACGATTCAACAGCCCCAACGACCTCTGCATCGACAAGGCCGGCAACCTCTACTTCACCGACCCTCCGTACGGCTTGTCCGCCGCCACCCGCGATAAGGTGCGAGAGCTTCCCTTCAACGGCGTCTACCGCCTCGGCAAAGACGGTAAGCTGAGGCTCCTGACCAAAGACATGACTTTCCCCAACGGCATCGCCCTCTCGCCCGACGAGACGACGCTGTACGTCGCCCAATCCGACGGCGGCGCGCCGGTCATCATGGCTTTCGCCCACAACCCCGCGGACGGAACGATCACACTCCCCGGCCGCGTCTTCTTCGACGCCGGCGCGGAAATGAAGGCCGGCAAGAAAGGCGCGCCCGACGGCCTGAAGATCGCCGCCGACGGAACGTTGTTCGCCACCGGCCCCGGCGGAGTGCTCGTCATCACGCCCGAAGGCAAACACCTCGGCACCATCGCCCCCGGCCCCGACTTCCCCACCGCCAACTGCGCCTTCGGCGACGCCGACGGTAAGACGCTCTACATGACCAGCGACATGAACCTGTGCCGAATCCGCTTGAACGTGAAGGGCAACGGGTTTTAATACGGATCGGGATGAATCCTCGCGCCAGTTCAGGGCCGCTGAAGCGGCCCTGTCGGCTGGAAATTGAGACCTGACGCGCACGGAATTAATCCTGATCCGTATTAGTAGCTGCGACGCCTGCGTCGCCGCGTGTGCCAGTTGCGTCCATCGCACGAGGCCACGCAGGCGTCGCGGCTACAGCAGGCTCACAACGAGGTAGTGCAACCGCTCCAAGATTTTGAAGTTTGCGGCAGTCGCTACGGTCAATTGCCGTGCGGACGGGTCACGGGCTGTTTGGCCGGATGACCTCTCAGCGGCAGGTCGGCGAACGCCTTTTGAACAATCGGACCGATCAACTTTCCGCCGCGGTCGGAGGCGAGTTCGAGATCTGCGGTGGCGCGCCAGACGAGCCGGCGGGTCTTGCCGTCGAGCAGGTCGATGACGAGGTTGCCCCCGAGGTATCGGTTGCGGAGTTCGGCATCGGCCGCGGCATCGGCTAGTTCGGGGGCGCGTACGGCGCCGGGATCGTCGTACGGGTTGCCGCCGGGGCCGCGGGCGTCTACGCCTTCCGCCGCCCGCACCCCGCCTGCTGACGCGGCGTTCCGCTGCCCGCCGGCGGTGTACGTGACGATCAATTCCGGCTCGTCCGGCTGGGGCTCCAGCCCGCGGGACTCCAACTCCGTCGCCACCGCG
>JBKJRK010000002.1:0-6680 GCA_046593135.1 Tepidisphaeraceae bacterium
GGGCCGACGATCCTGCGGCCGCCGTTGCTGCGAATGACGTTGTTTTTATCTGCGTGACCGATACGCCGGATGTGGAAGCGATCGTGATGGGCGATCGCGGCCTGCTTGCCGCGGCGCGGCCGGGCATGGTCATCGTCGATCATTCGACGATCTCCCCAGCGATTACCCGCGACCTGGCGGCGAAGCTCGCTGAAAAGGGCGCACAGTTTCTCGACGCCCCCGTCAGCGGCGGCGACGTCGGCGCCAAAAACGCCACGCTGTCGATTATGGTCGGCGGCGACGCCGGGGCGTTCGCCCGCGTCCGCCCCCTGCTCGCCCACATGGGCAAGACCGTCACCCACTGCGGCCCCAGCGGCGCAGGCCAACTCACCAAGCTCGTCAATCAAATCCTGGTCACCGTCACCAACCTCGCCACGTGCGAAGCGCTCGTCTTCGCCAAGCGTAACGGACTCGACCTCGAAAAAACCATCGCCGCCATCGCCGGCGGCGCGGCGGGGTCGTGGCAGTTCTCCAACCTCGGGCCCCGCATGATCAAGGACGACTTCGCCCCCGGCTTCATGATCGACCTCGTCGTCAAAGACCTCCGCCTCGTCGCCGAAGCCCTCCGCGACCCCAAGCTCGACCTCCCCGCCCTCACCCTCGTCCACCACCTTTTCACCCAAGCCCAACAAACCGGCCACGGTCGCGCGGGCACGCAGGCCTTGTTCAAAATTGTGGAAAAACTGTCCGAGAAACCGTAGCACGGGCTTCCAGCCCGTGAGCCGTGTACCCACGGCGGTCGGGCGGTACGCCGCCCGAGTCAGCAGCGCCAGCGCAAGCGTTCTGGTTGGGTGTTCGCTGTTCCGTAAGCACGGCTGCGCTGCCGATTTTCCCTCGACGTGAGTACACGTCGAGCCGCGTGTCGTACCACGCTCACGGGCTGGAAGCCCGTGCTACAAAAGCGAGCGCAGCACCTCAAGATTCACCGCGTCCCAATCCCGTCCGGACTCGGGACACGTTCCCTTCTCCGTTTCCAGAATCTTCGGTATACGGTTGAATGCGTCGTCCTGCAGCCACGGCCTGAACCCCTCGACGCCGATGCACCCTTTGCCGATGTGCTCGTGCCGATCCACCCGACTGCCGAGTTCCTTTTTCGAATCGTTCAGGTGCAATACCTTCACCCGGGACAAGCCGAGCGTCTTGTCCAATCGTTTCCGAAACGCATCGTATTTCTTCGCCCGAAAGTCGTACCCGGCGGCAAACAGGTGAGCCGTGTCGAGACACGCGCCGAACCGCTTCGGCGACTTCACCTTCTCGATGATCTCCGCCAGATGCTCCAACTGGTGCCCGATCGAGGTCCCCTGCCCCGCCGTGGCTTCGAGACAGACCGTAACGCCTTTCGACTTGGGGACCGCGTCCAGCACGACGTTGAGTGCTTCGACAATCCGCGCGATCCCCGCGTCCTCACCTTTGCCCATGTGTGCCCCCGGGTGGGTCACAAGATACGGAATGCCGAGCGCGTCACACCGCGACACCTCCTCGACAAACAGCGCAATGCTCTTCCTCCACATCGCCTCATCCGGCGACGCGAGGTTAATCAGATAACTGCCGTGGCTGACGGTATGGGCGAACTTCAGTCGTTTACAGTGCGACTTCCAATCCTTCACCGCCTCTTTACCCAGCGGCGGGCACTGCCACTGCTTCTGATTCTTCGTAAATATCTGCGTTGTCTCACACCCCAGCTTCTCGGCTTGAAGCAGTGCGTTGTGAAGTCCACCGGCAATCGACAGGTGCGATCCGAACATCCGTTTCAATCCTGGTTTGTCGATCCGTACCTGCGAATTTAAGGTAACATCTATGTCGCATGTTTAATCGAGTGTTACCTGCGATCAAAAAGGATGGAGTTCGAATGAATCCAGGTGAGATAATATCTTAACGGCCGAAAGAAATTATTTTCTCATCCTGTACTCATCGTCTAATCCTTTTCCATTGAGAATTTTCTGCATACATTTCTCAACCCTCGACGCCCGAGTTTTGGATTGTTTGGGGGCTGAGAAATGAAGGATGTATGCTCTTTGCCGCCCCGGCGTCAAAGCGCCAAAAGCAGTTTTCAAGGCAGGGATTTCATCGAATTTATCTTGAACTTCTTCCGGAATTGTGAGTTCTGCATCCTTCTTAAAATCCACTTTCAAACCGGCTTTCTCCAATTCAATCGCTTCACGAATGTAGGCTTTCAAGACGGGCTCCATCACAACTATTTCTCGAACATCGGTGAACCGAATCAGGCGCGCAGCCCGCGTATTCTCCCCCGGCTTCTTTAGAATACCATTGGCATCCTTTAACAAGGCGCCTTTGAAAAACCCGAGCGCACAGTATTCTTTTAACCCGTTAATTAGGACGATGTTACTTTTCTGAAACGTGTAACAAGGGACACGCCACTTCACTTCTTCGGTCAGCCGGCAGTCAAGAATGATCGTCCTCAATTTTCCCAATTCTTTCTGCCATTTTTTGTTTTTTCTTAAATATCCATCGACCTTAGGATTCATTCTTTTCTCCTGTTCGGGTTCGCTTCGCGATCCGGGCCGCCCTGGCGCGCCTTTTCGAGAACCTGCGTGGCCTGTGGCATCATGAGGAACTCGACGTGGCCGTCGCCGTAGAGGATGTTGAGGCCGTCGGCGAGCCCTTGTGGCTTCTCGTGAGCGATCGGCACCTCGGCGCCGACGCGATAGTCCTTGCCCTTGCCGAGAAACACGTAGTCGGAAGACTCATTCACCCATTTCTTCAGCGCATCGCCTTCCAGGCCCCTCGGCACGGCGGTCTTCGTACGCGGATTAACGAAGACGTGGACCGTAAGCAGATTGTCGCCCATCGCCCCGGCGAGGTCGTCGGGGAACCTTCCCTTGTGCTCGTTGGCGTACATCATGATTCCTTGGCCGATCTGCCGGAGGTTGCTCGCACTCTTCACGCGGTTGGCCTGCTCTCGGGCTCTGGTGACCGAAGGGAGCAAAATGCTGGCCATCAGGGCCGAACTCTGGACGTCCATCAGCCCGGCGGTTTCGGAGGCAATCGTTGTGGCGCCGGGGAACGGCGTGACGCCGCGGAAGTGCCAGCCTTTGTCGTCGACCCACGTGACCGCGCCGGAAACGGTCAGATGTTCCATCAGTTTGTTGAGCGGCGGAAGCAGCACGACCGGTGTGTCGACGCCGAGGAGGTCTCCGAACTTGCCGAGGCTCGAGACCAGTAGCCAGACCTGGTACGAGGACGGGGCGCTCTTGGGCAGGTCGTAGAACTGCACGCTCACGGCCTTCTCGCCGCCGAGACGTTTACGGAGGGCGATGAAACTTTCGTTGTCGAGAATCGACTTGCCCTCGCTTGAAACGTGACCAGCCGCCTGAGCGACGAGCTGCGGGTAGAGGCCGATGTAGAGGTTGCCGTCCCGAATGACCCACGACGGCGTGACGAACGGCGTTGCAAGGTAATGAACAGTGAGGTCGCCGACTTTTGCCTGCTTGAAGGCAAAGTGAACATTTGGATCGGCTTGGCGGGCAATGGCCTTGTTGGCAACGTCTTTCAACTTGTCCGAGGTCGATTCCGCCTTGGCGGCGTCTTTCAGGCGATTGACGACGACCACGCCGAGCGGGCCGCGGCCGGTGATCTCGGGGGCGATGTAGTAGGACCACTCGTTGCCCAGCGGCGCCAGCATGTCTTGACGAAAGTCGAGTCCGAGCAGTTCATTGACCTGCTTCATTCCGTCTTCCATCTCCCGCTTGCCGTCCTTATCGAGCTTGGCCACCGCCTCGCGGATGCCGTCGAACACCCCGGCCAGGTCCATGCGCGCGACACCGGCGACGGTAGCGCTGGACGGGATCGACTTCAACGCCGCATCGCTCACCGGCTGGGCTTCCATTGCCGCCAGCAAACCCTGTCGCGGTGCCGGCGCTTCGACAAAAACGTGCGTGCCCCAGTCTTTCCCGTCGAAACCCTGGGAAAATGAAAGACGCTTGAGGCCGCGAAGGCCCAGCGCGTCGCGGGCGGCGGGCCACTTCTCCTTGGCTTTGGCGTCGTTGCCCTTGGCGACGGCGGCGTCGATGAACTTCACGACGGCCTCGGCGTCCACGTACGCCGCCATGACCGGCGATTTTTGCCCCGACATTGCCTCGGCGAACGGCTTGGCCGTAAGCAGCGCCTTGGCCTGCGTCTTGCCGTCGATCACGGCATCCAATTCGGGAGTTTTGCCGACGACAAACGCGACAAGGTTACCCGACGTCCGAACCTCCATCGGCATCGGCTTGTTCTCGCCAACCTTTGCCAACAGGTCGTCCAATTGCTGCTTCAAAGCCGGCGCGTCTTCGCCGGCTTCACACAGCAGGGCAAAGCGCGGCATCGGCTCGCGCGGGTTGGTCATGTCGATCGGGCCGACGTACACCGCCGTCGGGTGCCGCCACATCGGGCCGGCGACGTCGGACATCAACTTCGTGACTTCGCCGGCCTGCGGTTCCTCCTGCGCAACGCGCTCGAGGAGCTTGGGAATCACCTCGTCGACGATCCGCTTGACCTCCGCCGCCTCCAGTATCGCCTTGAGGTGTGACCCGTCGTAACCAGGCCCCATCGAATCGGCCCCGGCCCAGCCGACGTAGATCACCGCATCTGACGGGACGCGGTCCGCGAGCGGCTGAGCGTCGGCAAATTGGTTCAGCGACAAAACGACCGCGACGAAGGCGATGAGGCGACCAGTCATAACTTCTCCAATTGTGTGGATAGCAAGTTTGACACATTTACCGCACGTGCGAAAGAGTTTTTCCCGTCTCCGCGCGCGGCGCGGAGCCCCCGCCGGTTACTGACGGAATCGCGTGACCGGTATTTCATTACTTCCCGATGCAAAACGCCGAGAAGACCCGTCCGAGCAGTTCGTCCGGCGAAACCATTCCGACCACGCGCCCCGCCGCGTCCAGCGCCTCGCGAAGTTCGAGGGCGATAAGTTCGGCGCTGCTCGGCTTCGTGTTGGCATGTTCGACTGCCCGGCTGAGCGCCGCGCGGGCTTCCGAGACAGCCTGGATGTGACGGGCATTGAGTGCGAGCGATGAGCCCGCTGCGGTTGTGTTGCCGAAGGCTCGGCAATCGAGCTCGCGGCGAAGGGCGTCCAAGTTTGCACCTGAAAAGGCGCTGACCATGATCGAATCGGGTTGAGGCGACGCGCCCGCCGGCAGCAGGTCGAGCTTCGTGCGAACGACAAAGTCCGGCGTCCGCGGAAGATCGAGATCGGGCTGCGTATCGGCGATGTCGCGGACGAGCACCAGCACGTCCGCGGCCTCGACGGCGCGTAACGCTTGCGACCGCATCTGCCGCGTGATGGCGTCGTGTACCTCTCCTGTTCCCTCTCCCACCGGAAGAGCGTCGATCGCCCTTCTGGTTCCCTCTCCCTTTGGGAGAAGGTTAGGGTGAGGGGGCGTGCTGGGCGAAGTCGCGCTGTTTAACTGTGAAGCCTCCCTCACCCCAACCCTCTCCCGGGGGGAGAGGGAGAGGGAGGAAGGGGCGGTGTTTGCTTCAACAGTGTGCGGCGATCCTGCTCCTTCGATCCCCGCGGCGTCGGTGAGTTTCACGATGCCACGGGGCAGCGCGACCTCCGCCGTCAGCACGTCGCGCGTCGTGCCGGCGACGGGCGAGGTCACGGCCCGCTCGTGCCCGGCCAGTGCGTTGAGCAGGGTGCTCTTGCCGGCGTTGGGCCGGCCGACAAGGACGACCCGAGGCTCGTGACTCAGCCGCTCAAACCGGGAGCTGGTTTCGAGCAAATCACGGAGCAGGGCATCGGCACGAGAAACCCGATCGTTCACGTCCGCGGCGGAGAGGAACGTCACGTCCTCGTCGACGAAATCGATCCCCACTTCCACCAGCGCGAGCGTTTCCGCGATCAGGTCGCTCGCGGGCCGCAGCCGGCGGGCGAGTTCGCCGGCGAGAAGCTGCCGGGCGGCGCGAAGCTCCTGCTCGTTCCCCGCCGCGATCGTCGCGGCGACGCCTTCGGCTTCGGTGAGGTCGATCCGCCCGTTGAAGTAAGCCCGGGCGGTGAACTCGCCGGGGTCGGCGGGTCGCGCGCCGGCGCTGGTCAGCGCGTCGAGCAGCATGCGGGCAAGCAGCGCGTTGCCGGGAATGTGGAATTCGACGAGGTTTTCGCCGGTGTAACTGTGCGGGGCGTGGAAAATGTACAGCCAACCCGGAACCGATAAATCAGAGAAGCGGAGCGTGCCGAAGGTGGCGGCGCCGGCGGCCGGCAAGGGGTCGAGCCAGAACGTCGTCGCCAGTTGGACCGATTGGGGACCGCTTGTCCGGACGACCATCCGCGCCGCGGGGCCGACCGCGCTGCTGATGGCAACGATGGTGTCGCCGGAAGTCATGGTAGGAAAGGCTGAAGTATGAAGGCAGAAGGGTGAATCATAAAAGATGGGGAAGTACGACCACTCGACCTGGCCTTCCTTCGACCTTTTGCGTTCATCGCTCTGTCTTCCCTTTACGCGCGGTCGCGCCCGCGGCGGTCGTTCGGTTGTCGGGCTTGTTCGGCTTTTTCCTGAAGCTCGGCGAGCTTACGCGCGAGCCAGCCGGTCGGCGTCGGCTTCTTTGCAGGCGCCGTCTTGACGCCGAGCCGCCCGCGGGCGGCGGCGGTGGGGGCGGCAAGCGAAACAAGAAGGAGCCGTTTCCCATCGGCGGCA
>JBKJRK010000006.1:0-3948 GCA_046593135.1 Tepidisphaeraceae bacterium
GGTGCTGATGTGCGGCATGCCGTATCACGCCGGCGCAGAATTATATCAAGAAGCTGATCAAGGCCGGCCGACGCGTGGCGATTTGCGACCAGACGAGAAATGCGCAAACCCGGAAAGATCGTCGAATTGCCGCCCGCGGTGTCACCGAAGTGAAGCCCTCCTTCGACGACCTCGCGAAGATCGGGGGTGTTCGGCTACGATCGATCGACTGATCTTCCCGACGTGCTCTAGGGCAATTGGGTGCCGGACACGGACTTCGCGAGGCTAATGTCGGTGGCGTTGATCGCGCCGTTGGCGTTCACGTCGGCGCGGAAATTCCCCGCGTTCGGTGGCTGACCCGCCTGTCCCTTGATTTGCCCGATATCGGTTGCGTTGACGAAGCCGTTTCCGGTCGTATCGCCGAGCAGAATGCCAAGCGGAATGGTGACGTCGCCGGTGCCGTTGACGCTGTTCAGGCGCAACGTGAGCGCCTGCGCGTTTGGCACATTCGTGAGCGAAACGAAGACGCTGCTCCCAATGACACTCACAGAGCCGGCATTGGCACTACCTAAAGCGCCGATGACGCCATCGCCGGCTATGAGCTGCGCCTGCGGCAATCCGCGAACGGAAACGGGAGCCGCGAAGGTCACGATCACGGAATGATCGCCTGTGGCGCCGCCGCTGCGCGGCTCAACCCCTGGTGCGCCCGTAAGCGGCAGCGATACGTTGTAAGTGCCAGCGCCGCTGTGGGTCTTTCGCGAGACGGCGGCGGTGACTGCCGGCGCATTGCCACAACAGGCGTAATTGCCAACAAAGACGTCGTCCACATGCCAGCCACGCACGGTCCGCAGAAGATTCGTGCCTGTGCCCAAGCGCCACCGCAGCCTGACCGGCTGGCCCGCGGCGAAGTTCGGCAGGTCGACGACCGTGCTGACAAAGCCATCGGAGTTGCCGCTCCAGTTCGGCCGACTGGGGAGCAGCGGATTGGTGGTGCCGCCGATGCTGCTGTGGTCATATCCGCCGGCGGCGAATACTCCTCCGGCGTTCAGGATATCGGTGTAGGGCCCGTTGTTAACGGAGATCTCCAGCACAGCTGCGCTCAGCGCTACCGTGCTACTCTGCTGGAGCAGCACGTAGCTGTGTCTAAAAGTCAGCACCGCACCGGCGGCATAGGTGAAGCTCGGACTGGTCAGGCGGTTATCGAGCACGGTGAACGGGTCTGGCGCAAAGGCGGAGTTCGGGAAGCTTTCGGCAGGCGGCGCGGGATCGGCCGAGTTCGATGTGGTCCAGCCTGACACGCCGCCTGGATTTGCGCCCTGTGTGGCCAGCCAACCGGTCGGAAGAGCCGGCGCCGTCACGCCGTCGAAATCCTGCTTCACAACCGTCGCAAAGCCGAGCGCGATGTCATAGCTCTGCCGGCCCAGATCCTCGGTGCCGGCCTGAAACTGAACCGTCGCTTGCCGCACCTGCCCGCACGATCCGTTCGCCGTAAAGGTGAACGGCCGGCAAAGAGTCGCTCCCGGCGCGAGGACTCCGTAAGTCTGGGCCGCGCCCGCGTTCGCCACGGCGTCTCCGTTCAAGAGCGTGCCGACGATGTTGCCGGTGCTGGTCGCGCTGGTGTTACGGACGCAAAAGTTCATCGTCACCGTTTCCCCGGGATCGGGCGCGCTGTTCGCCGGGGAACAACTCTCACTCGTGATGCTGGTGGCGCCGGCGGCGAGGTTCACCAGCCGAAAGCTGCCCATGCGCAGGCGCCAGCCAGATCCGCTGCTGACCGGATAATATTGGTTCACATACCAGAACGTCGTGTCGTCGACGGGGTCGACGACCATGGATGTATAGTCGCCCCAGCGCGGGCTGCCCGTCTGTGAGCCGGTGCCGTTGATGATCACGCCTTCGCCGAGCGGCATCGAATTCAGAGCACTGGTCGCGTAGCGCCCGGTGTAACGGATCGCGGGGAACATGGACGAGCTGGAGGCACTGTAGCCCAGCGCGATATTGCCCAGGCCGTCCATCGCGATGCTACCCATCCAGCGGTGGATGTCGTCGCTCACACCCGGCGCATACGTGCTCTGCTGGAAGATCGTGGGAGCGGTGCCCGGGTTGCGAATTTCCCACCACCGAATCCCGGAGATGCCGGAGACGTCAACCGACTGGTTGGTCACGATGGATTCGTGCGTTCCGAAGTTGCGATAGGCGGCCCGGAAGAGCGGCCGCTGCCGGGAGCCCTGATGATCCACCTTCTGCGTCGTACCGCCTTGCGGGATGCAGTCGCGGCCTTCGGGCGCACAGGGGAAGAGGGAATCGAACGAGCCGGACGGGAGGATGTTCGCGAGGGTGAAGGAAGCGTTGCCCGGGCTGGCGAAGTCGATGATGAAGTTCCAGATATTGATCGCGTCGTTCGGAGCTCCCGAAGTGCTGCCGTTATCCTGCGTCCCGATGAAGTACGCGGGGCTCCCGGCCGGCGGCGGCGTCCAGCTGTCCACATCCGCCGGAAGCAAGCCGCTGCCGATTCGATACGGCGTCGAACCAAGGGGAACGAAGAACGAGAGGATTTGGGGGGACGCATTGCCGGCGAGCATCTGCGCGCGGTTCAGCGCATATGCACCCACACCCAGATACGTCCCCGACGCGGTCGCGTCCGTAAACTCCCGCGTACTGATGAGGTAGGCATTCGACCAGGTGCCATATTTTGGGTAATCGGGGAAGTTTGAGCCGGTGCTGATCGCGTAGCGGTAGTAGCTGCCCGTCGGGTCGCTGGTCTGCGAGATAGCCATGCAGTTAAAGAAGTTCGGCCCCACGGACGTAAACTGCGTCAAGATGAAGCGGTCGGCGCGGCGGTCGTAGAAAACGATCGGATCACCCGCGTTCTCGTTCTGGCAAGCGCCGCCAAAACCGCTCCAGAGCGTGTTGCTATTCGCGGGGCCGACCAGTAGCGCCCCGGCTTTGTTGTAAATGGCGTAGCGGACGTTTGCCATGACCACGACGTGATCAAGCCCGACCGCCGCAACCGGGTCCGGGGGCGAGATGCCGTCTGTGCCGTTGAAGGCATCGAAACTCCTCGTCGGCGCGGCGATCTCGCCCGTTCCGGTCTCACCTTGGACCTCTGCATCCACGTCCTGCGGTCCGAGCGGCCCGTCAAAATCCACCCGCGGATCGTCGTCTCGTTCGCCTTCCGGCTCCTTCACCGTCGGCTCAGTCAACGCCAGTTCGCGGAGCGGCGGCGAAATATCGAATTGCACCACCGGCACGAGGCCGCGGTTGATCCCCCGCGGCGCCTCGGGATCCGCCGATGGTGGCTGCTGCTGCTGCTGCGCCAAGGCGGGGCTGAAGGCAAGCACGCCGAGCGCGATACCTGCGAGCGAGAGGAGGAGGAAGAGCAGAGCGCGAAGAGCAACGAAACCGCGTGGCAGACGAGAAGTGAACTTTTTCATGGATTACATAGGAGTGCTCTGGACGACGTGATGGCAGAGCTGAATTTCGGCAGAAGCGGTCACGATAACAAAAAGAATGAGCTGCCCTGTCAAGGCTCCACAGAGCGCTGGAAGGACGTGCGAATGCCTCACTGCAACAGCGTCTCCGCAATCTTCTTCGCGTTGTCTGGGGCCGCCATCCGTTCGAAAAATGCCCCCCCTAAATAGGAACTCGTAAAACGTGGCGGGTAAATCGAAGCTGCCCAGTGATGGCCGAATCGCTCACGCCAATGATGCAGCAATATCAGCGGTTACGCGCCAGCGTGCCGACGGATACGCTGCTCCTCTTCCGGTTGGGGGATTTTTATGAACTGTTCTTTGAGGATGCGAAGGACGCTTCGGGGTTGCTCAACCTGGCGTTGACGAAGCGGAACGCGGTCCCGATGTGCGGGATGCCGTACCACGCGGCGCCGGGGTATATCGCGAAGCTGATCAAGGCGGGACGGCGGGTGGCGGTGTGTGATCAGACGAGCGAGCCGCAGCCCGGGCGAATCGT
>JBKJRK010000118.1:0-2875 GCA_046593135.1 Tepidisphaeraceae bacterium
TTGAGACGTTCGAGGTTCTTCGGCGCGATGCCGCCGCCCACGAACACCCCACCGGTGGCCATGAGGGTCATGGCGAGGTTGCCGGCGCGGGCGCCGTACATCGACATGAACAGGTCGAGTGCCTTCTCGTAAATCGGCGCTTTGCGTGCCAAGCCGAACTGCGAAACCAGTCCGGGTTTTTCTTTTTCGCCGGCGGCTTCAATTTGTTGGGCGAGATCGGCCGGCTCGGGGAATCGGCTGGTGGATCGGAGATACCGGTACACGTTGAACAGGCCCGATCCGCATAGCACGGCTTCCTGGTTGACGGGCCGCTCGACGGTCAGAAGAAACTTGAACAGCTCGATTTCTTCTTCGTTGCGGATGGCGAGATCGGTGTGGCCGCCTTCAAGGGCGAGGGGTTCGTAATCACCGCCCTGCCAGATCAACGCGGCTTCCCCGAGGCCGGTGCCGGCGGCAATGACCGCGAGCGTGCCGTGCTCCACCGGTTGCCCTTTGTGCAACGTCACGATCTGTTCGTTCTTCAAGAATCGCACGCCGTTCGCGGTGGCGGCGAGGTCGTTCAGCAGCGACGCGCGCTTGACGTTCAGCGCCTGCGCCAGACTCACGTCCCGAATCTCTCTCTTCCACGGAAGGTTTTCGCCCATGCACACGCCGTTGGTCACCGGCCCGGCGATGCCGAACGCGGCGGTGTCGATTTTCAGCGGCGACGGGCGATTGTTGACGAACGCAACCATCATGTCTTCCGGCGACGGGAAGCTATTCGTCGGCACCGTCTTCTCGTCCATCTTGCGCAGATCGCCGCCGCGCGCTTGCTCAAAGAGGCCGAGGTTGCTCTTGGTTCCGCCGATGTCGCCCGCGAGGATAATCATGGTCCGCTTCCCTATGTGAACGTGGCCCTGCGTGCTGAAGTGCGCGCGCCTGTTGCTACCCCCTGGCGCGTTCCGAATCAAGCTCGAACGCTTCCGCCCTGCTTCGTGCAATCGTACACTTCGACGCCTAAACTTGGACGCGATGTTTACGGGAATCGTGGAACAATCCGCACGGGTGATCGGCGTCGTTCAAGGGCCGAAGTTTCGCCGGCTCACGTTGGCGCTCGACTGGCCCGACGTGCGAGACGGTGAGAGCGTAGCCGTCAACGGCGTTTGCCTGACCGTCGCCAAGCGCGACCCCGGCGAGTTGGGGTTCGACGTCATCAAGGAAACACTGGACAAGACGAATCTGGGACTTATCCAAGGCGGCGACGAAGTTCATGTCGAGCGGTCGCTCCGCATCGGCGACCGCATCGACGGCCATTTTGTGCAGGGACACGTCGACGGCGTCGCAGTGCTGCGGAACCAGGTCGCCGACGCGAACGAATGGCGACTGACTCTGGAGCCGCCGATCAAGTTGATGCCGTACGTCATTCCCAAAGGCTCGGTGACCCTCGACGGCGTCAGCCTGACGGTGGCATCGCTCACACGCACCACGTTTGACGTCGCGCTGATCCCGACGACCGTGAACCTTACTGCACTGGCCCGCCGGCCTATCGGCTGGCCGGTTAATCTGGAAGCCGACATTTTGTCGAAGACGGTCGTGGCGTGGCTTGAACGGCAAAAGGCGTAGGAGAGAATAGTTGCCGGTGGCCAGTTGCCAGTTGCCGGCGAAGGCATTTACGGGCAACTGGCCACTGGCAACTGACCACTTATGGACTACCGTCCCACCATCGCGATCACCATGGGCGAGCCGGCTGGCATTGGGCCGGAGGTCGTCGTGAAGGCGCTGGCCGATCCGGTCTTGCGGCACAAGGCGAAGTACATCATCTACGGAATGAACGAGCTGCTGTCCTACGCGGCCGACCTCGCCGAGTTTGACGTCTTCTGGTGGCGCGACCAGTACAACGGCCGGCTCCGGGCGTACCCGCACGACGTCGTCGTCGTCGACTACGACCAATACACGATGCTCGGGTCGGCCATCAAGAGCCCGAGCAAGATGGGCGGCGAAGCGTCGATGCGTTTCTGCGTTGACGCGATTGACGCGGCCAACAAGAAGATCGTTGATGCGGTCGTCACTGCCCCGATCGCCAAGGAAAGCTGGAAGCTCGCCGGCTACCACTATCCCGGCCACACCGAGCTGTTCGCCCAGCGAACCGGCAGCCGCCGCTACGCGATGATGTTCGCCGGCGGGCCGTTGAAGGTCGTGCTCGCCACCGTCCACATTCCGCTCATGGGCCTGTGGGGCAAACTGAACATCGGCGCCGTGTTCCACCCGATCGAGTTGATGCACCAGACGCTGATCGACTGGTTCGACATCCCGCACCCGCGTATCGCCGTCTGCGGCGTCAACCCCCACGCCAGCGAGAACGGGCAGTTCGGCGACGAGGAAGAACGCATCATCTCCCCCGCGATTTTGATGGCGAGAGACCAGGGCATCGACGCCACCGGCCCCTACCCGCCGGATACGATTTTCATGAAGGCCCGCGACGGCCACTTCGACGCCGTCGTCGCGATGTACCACGACCAGGGGTTGATCCCGGTCAAGCTCCTCGCGTTCGACCAGGCCGTGAACGTGACGATCGGACTGCCGATCATCCGCACCAGCCCCGACCACGGCACCGCCTTCGACATCGTCGGCCGCAACCGCGCCAACCCCGGCTCAATGCGCGCCGCCATCGAATTGGCGATCGACCTGGCGGTGAAGAAACACAACCGTGAGGAAGCCGCCCGTAAAGTGCCGAAAGCGACGTGAACGGTTAGAGATTCGACGCTTCGCGTCGAGGCAGACAAGAATGTCTGCCCCACCGCGCAGCTGCTGACTCCTTTGTGATCCGCAGACAAGAATGTTTGCCCCGCCATAACGCTTTCGATTGCAGGACAGACATTCCTGCGCAGACAAGAAT
>JBKJRK010000179.1:0-19224 GCA_046593135.1 Tepidisphaeraceae bacterium
GGCGCTAATGGAATTTATGACACGCGCGTTCGGCGCAACCGTGCATTTCAAGATGGAGATGCCCGGCGGAAACATCGGCCACGCCGACATGGTTGTCATGGGCTCGCACGTCATGACGGGCCAGGCCGGCGAGCATCACCCGCCGGTGCCGGCGATGCTGTACTTGTATGTCGCGGATGCCGACGCCGTTCACGCGCAGGCGCTCGCCGCGGGCGGAACGCTCGATTCGCCCGTCAAGGATCAGTTCTACGGCGATCGCGGCGGAAGCGTGAAAGACTCCAACGGAAACATCTGGTGGATCGCCACCCGCAAGGAAGACCTGACCGCCGACGAGATCGGCGAGCGTATCGCGGCTGGACAGCGGGGAAAGTGAACGCAGCATGGCGGTAAACGTCGACCGAATCCGAGCGGACATCGACGCGATCGCCCGCTGCACCGAGACGCCGGGCAACGGCGCGACCCGCCCGACGTTCTCCCCGGCGTGGGGCGAAGCGCGGGCGTACGTCATCGCCCACGCCGAAGCGGCCGGGTGCGCGGTGCGCACCGACGCGGCCGGCAACGTTCACGCACGCCCGGCGCCCCTGGGTTGGGACAAGCCGGCCTGGCTCGTCGGTTCCCACATCGACACCGTCCCCCACGGCGGCGACTACGACGGCGTCGCCGGGGTCGTTGTCGCGCTCGAACTGCTTCGTTCGGCGCGCGAGGACGGCGTTGATGCGGTGCCAGTTGAATTGATCGTCTTCGCCGAAGAAGAAGGCCCGACATTCGGCCTCGGCATGCTCGGTAGCCGGGCGTGGGCAGGGGAGTTGGGCGTTGAACAACTTGGCGCCGTTCGCAACGCCGCGGGGCAGACGTATCTCGAAGCGGGAAGTTCTTTCGGCGTTGAGCCTGCACGCCTGGCCGACGATCGGCTTCGGCGTGAACGGTATCGTGGATTGATCGAAGTCCACATCGAGCAAGGCCCCGGCATGTGGCGGCGGGATCAGCGGTTGGCCGTCGTCCACGCGATCGCCGGCCGGCGACAGTACCGCGTGACGGTGCACGGCGAAGCGAACCACGCCGGTGCGACGTCGATGGACGATCGCAAAGACGCGCTCGCCGGGGCGGCGGAAATGGTGACGGCCCTCGAAGGCGCGGTGAAGCAACTGTCGGCCGAGAGCGTTCTTACTGTCGGTCGGTTCGACGTGACGCCGAACGCGGTAAACGTCATTGCAGATCGGGTGGTCTTTACGATTGATTTTCGTTCGCCGGACGACGATTTGCTCCGCCGGGGTGACGCGATGATCCGGGCGGTGCTCGGCGGCATCATGGAGTTCCGCAGTCTTCGTGCCGAACTCGATGAAACGGAATTCATCTCCGCGCGCCAGATGGATGGCCGGTTGGTCAAAACACTCCATCATGGCGGATGTCTGCCGACAACCGTCAGCGGCGCGTTGCACGATAGCGCGGTACTCGCCCCGCACCTGCCGACGGTGATGCTGTTCGTCCCGAGCCGGGACGGGATCAGCCACAATCCGGCGGAGTTCAGCCGCGTTGAAGACATCGCCGCCGCCGCGGAGGTCGTGGAGCGGCTCGCCCGCCGGCCGACGTTGACGGAGTTGAACGACATGACTTGCGAACGGTTTGTCGGAGTCTGCGGCAAGTTCTTCGAGTATTCGCCGTGGGTCGCGGGGCGGGCCTGGGAGCGGCGGCCGTTTGAGTCGCTGGAACATCTGCACGAAACTATGTGCGGCGTCGTCCGTGCTGCGTCGGCCGAAGAACAGCTCACGCTGATCCGTGCCCATCCCGACCTTGTCGGCCGGCTCGCCCGCGAGGGCAAGCTGACGCGCGAATCGACCGGCGAACAAGCCGCGGCTGGGTTGAATGAGCTGACGACCGACGACATCGCGGCGTTCGAGCGATACAACGCCGCCTACCGCGAGCGCTTCGGGTTTCCGTTCGTCATCTGCGCGCGGGAGAATCGCAAAGAGGCGATTCTCGCCGCGTTCCCGAAACGTCTGGCAAACTCGAAAGATCAGGAAATCGCCGCCGCCTTGAGCGAGATCGACAAGATCGCCCGGCTGCGCATCACCGACGTAATCTGGGAGGAATGAACGCAAATGTCTGTGGTCCTAGAACACAATTCCTACGGCAAGAGCGCCGTGCGGCTGACAAAAGTCGTCCGCAGCGGCCCGGTTCATGAGCTCTTCGAGATCAACGCCGACATTCAGCTCGAAGGCGATTTCGAGCCCGCATACCGCGCCGGCGACAATCGAAACGTAATCGCGACCGACTCGATCAAGAACACGGTGTACGTCCAGGCAAAGGAGAATCACTTCGCATCGGTTGAAGCGTTTGCCCTCCTCCTCGCGCGTCATTTCGTCACAACCTATTCGCAAGTCGCCAAGGCAACGGTTGAGCTGACACAAACATCCTGGCAACGCATTTCCGTCAACGGCCGGCCGCACGATCACGCGTTTACCAGCGGCGGTCCACAGTTGCGATACGCGCGGGCGACGTCGGCCCGCCAACTTTCCGATCCGTTGCTCGTCGGCGGCGTTCGGAACTTGCCCGTGCTGAAAACAACCGGTTCCGAGTGGCATGATTTTGTGGACGACCGCTATTGCACGTTGAAAGACACGCATGACCGCATAATGGCTACCAAGATCGATGCCGACTGGTCCTACAACACGCTCGACGCCGATTTCCCCGCGGCCTGCAATGCCATCGACGGCGCCGTCCTGGAGGCGTTCGCCACGCAACACAGCCTCGGCGTCCAGCAAACGCTCCTTGCCATGAGCGAGGCCGCACTTTCGGCCAGCGGCATCATCGATTCGATCAGCTTCGAACTGCCGAACATGCACCGCATCCCAATGAAGCTTGAGCCGTTCGGGCTAATGAACGAGAACGAAATCTTCATGGCGACGGACGAGCCTTATGGGTTGATTAAGGGAACAATCGTGAGGGGAGACAATGATGGCCGGTAAACTCTCGACGCACGTGCTCGACACCGCTCACGGCCGGCCCGCGGCGGGGATGCGGCTCGAACTGTACCGCGTGGGCGCGCCCGGCGGCGCGGGCCCTCTGGTGGAAGCGGTCACCGACGCCGACGGCAGGACGCCGGCCCCGTTGCTCGTAGGCGAGGACCTGCGTGCCGGAACGTATCGCCTGTCCTTCTACGTCGGCGACTATTTTGCAAGCATCGGGCATCCCGACGCCCGGCGTTTTCTCGACGTCGTGCCCGTCGTGTTCGCGATAGACGATCCGACCGCCGGTTATCACGTCCCGCTGCTCGTGTCGCCGTGGGCGTACAGCACGTACCGGGGAAGTTAAGGTCTGAGGCCTCAGATCTGAGATTTGAGAATCGCATGGCGTGGGACCTTGTCATCCGCGGGGGAAACGTCGTGACGGACGATGGCGTCCGGCGGTTTGACGTCGCGGTCGAGGGCGGCACGATTGTCGAACTTGCGCAGGAACTGTCCGGCACCGCACGCGAGACGATCGACGCTTCAGGCCTGCACCTTTTCCCCGGTTTGATCGATCCGCACGTGCATTTCAACGAGCCGGGCCGGACCGACTGGGAGGGTTTTGCCACCGGATCGTCGGCCCTGGCGGCGGGGGGAGGGTCGCTGTTTTTCGACATGCCGCTGAACAGCTCTCCGCCGACGCTCGACGGCGAGAACTTTGACCTGAAGCGTGCCGCCGCGGAAGCCAACAGCCGGACGGATTTTGCGCTGTGGGGCGGATTGACGCCGGGAAATCTGGAGCGGATGGAAGAGCTGGCCGAGCGCGGCGTGGTCGGGTTCAAGGCGTTCATGTCGAACAGCGGCATTGAAGATTTTTCGCGCGCCGATGATTTAACGTTGCACCGCGGGATGCGGACCGCGGCCAAGCTGGGGTTGCCCGTCGCCGTGCACGCGGAGAATGAAGAGTTGACGAGCCGGCTTAGCGCCGAGGCGCGGTCGGCTGGGCGAACAGGTGTCCGCGATTATCTCCAAAGCCGGCCGATCGTTGCGGAGGTTGATGCGATCCGCCGGGCGATCGCGTTTGCGCAGGACACCGGCTGCGCCCTGCACGTCGTTCACATCAGTTCCGCGGCGGGAAGCATGGAGGTGGTCGAGGGACGGCACCTGTGGCTGCACGGCCGGACGGATAACGGGCCGCTCGACCTGACGGGGGAAACATGTCCCCACTACCTGGCGCTGTGTGATGAGGATGTCGAACGGCTGGGCGCCCCGGCGAAGTGCGCCCCGCCGCTGCGGAGTCGCGACGAGGTTGAAGCCCTTTGGATGCAGCTCATTCACGGCGGCATCGATTTCGTCGCTTCCGACCACTCGCCGTCACCGCCCTCCATGAAACAGTCGGGCGACTTTTTTGAAGTGTGGGGCGGCGTCGCCGGCGTGCAATCGACGCTGGCAGTCCTGCTCAGCCGCGACCCGCCGTTGCCGCTGCCACAGGTCGCCGGCCTGACCGCAACGCGCGCCGCCGAGCGTTTTCGCATTGCCGGCAAGGGGCGAATCGCAGTCGGGTTTGACGCCGATTTCGCGCTCGTTGACGTCGATGCAACGTATGACCTGCGGCGTGAAGACCTTCTCGACCGCCACCACCTCAGCCCCTACGTCGGCCGGACTTTCCGTGGGGCGGTGAAGCAGACGATCGTCCGTGGGAATACCAGCTTCCGTGACGGCAAAATGATCGGCGAGTTCCGCGGCCGGCTTGTCAGGCCGGAACGAATGGGGGTGGGCCGTGATTGATCAGATCATTCGTGGCCCGCTGCTGATTCCGCGTGAAGATGGTGGCGTCGATTATTTCTCCGACGGCGTATTGGTTGGGGACAAGCGCGGCACGATCCTGTACGCGGGGTCATGGTCCGGCATCCGATGCCAGCTTGGCGACGACGTGCCGCCCGCGCGTCAGGCGGCCGGCGTGATGCTGCCACCGCTGGTCGACATTCACACCCACATTCCCCAGCACCCGATCCGCGGGCGGTTCGTTGAGGGTATTTCGGACGACGAGCCGGGCGGACGCCTGTTGAACAGTTTGAAGCGGAACGTATTTCCCGCCGAAGCGCGATGCCGCGACGCGGAGTACGCTCGTAGCGTCACGAAGGCGTTTCTCGCCGACACGCTTTCTCACGGCGTCGCCGGCGGGGCGGCGTACATGACGCCGTCCGCCGGCGCGACGGAGGCGGCGCTGTCGATTTTGCCGGACGTGTGGAGTGTCGGGCTGGTCATGATGAACCAGAACTGCCCGCCGGACCTGTGCACCGACGAAGTTGAGTTCGACGCTGACGTCGAACGTCTTGCCAAACGGTTCGACCGGCGTTTCATCGTGACCGACCGCTTCGCCGTCGCGGTCGACATGCCGTTGCGGCGCCGCGGCGCGGCGCTGGCCGAACGCTTCGGCCTCCGCACACAGACGCACCTCAACGAGCAGCCGGCTGAAAAGGCGCTGGTTGAAACAAAGCTGTATCCGGACGCCGCCAGCTACGCGGATGTCTATCGCCGCGACGGGTTGCTCGATCATGCCTGCATCGCGGCCCATTGCATCCACATGCGCGACGCGGAATGGGGGATTCTTCGTGACACGGGATCGGTCATCGCCCACTGCCCGACGTCCAACCTGTTGCTCGGCTCGGGCGTGATGGCGCTCGACGAGGTGATTTCCCGCAGAATTCCGTACGCCCTCGGGACGGACGTCGGCGCCTCGCCTACTGTTTCGATGCTGGCCGAAATGGGCCGTTTCCTCCGCGTGCACGACGGGCGATCGGGCCGTGCGACGCCGGTCGAAGCGCTGTGCCGGGCGACGCTGGCCCCTGCGGCAATTCTGGGGATTGATCGCACCGTCGGGCGATTAGAAGTCGGGCTTCCCATGTCATTTATGGAAGTCATGCCGGCGAAACCTGCGAACGTCGATGCGACGGCGGAGGGCGTGATTCGTTCGCTGATTCCGATCGACCTGGACGCACCGGCTCCGTCGGTGAACCGCGTCACGCTCGCCGGGCGAGTGGCATTTGTGCGGAGGTCGCACGATGCGTGACCACATCCTCCTCTACCTGAACGGCCAGCCGGTTAGTGTCTCGGGCGACGATGTGTTCCTGACGCTGTCAGACTTCCTTCGCCGCCGGCGTGGAATGACCGGAACAAAAGTCGTCTGTGCGGAAGGGGACTGCGGATCGTGCGCGGCGATGGTCGGGCGGGTTGACGGAGATCGCATTCACTACGCCGCGGTGACGAGCTGTATTCAGATCGTGTTCCAACTCGACGGCACACATGTCATCACCGTTGAAGGCTTGCGCGACGGCCGAGAGCTGAACCCGCTTCAGCAGGCGATGGTGGCATGCCACGGCGCTCAGTGTGGGTTCTGTACGCCGGGGTTTGTCGTGGCGATGTACGACCTGATGCAGGGCGGCAGGCCGGTTGATGCCGAGCAGGCCCGGCGGGGGTTGGTCGGGAATCTGTGTCGGTGTACCGGCTACGACTCCATCGTGCGGGCGGCGATGACGGTGGAGCCGGGAGAGCTCAAGCCGATTGATGTGCTGTATCCGCCGGGACCGATGATCGATGTATTAACACGCGCGGCTGGCGCGGAAGTGCGGATCGAGACGCCGGCAAAAAAATTCTACAAGCCGGTCGCTCTCGAACAGGCCGTTCGTTTTCGGGGAGACAACCCTGGTTGCCTCATCGTCGCGGGCGCGACGGACCTTGGCGTCGTTTACAACAAGCGAACGCGCGCGATCGACGTCGCGCTGAGCCTCGCGGCGTTGCCGGAACTTCGCGCGATTACCCTTGACGGTGAGACGCTATACGTCGGTGCTGCGGCGACGCTGACGGCGCTCGAGCACGCGGCGCTGGAACACCTTCCGGAATTCGGCCGATTCCTGGCGTGGTTCGGCTCACCGCTGATCAAGAACGCCGGGACGCTCGGCGGAAATCTGGTGACCGGCTCGCCGATCGGGGATACGCTTCCTCCGCTGATGGCGCTGGAAGCGGAGATCGACGTCGCGGGGCTCCCCGGCACGCGCCGCGTACCGATCGGCCAGTTTTACACAGGCTACCGCAAGACGGTTCTCGGCCCCGACGAACTCGTGACCGGCGTGCGGATTCCGCTGCCACAAGCGGGGGAAGCGTTCAAGCTGTACAAGGTTTCTCGCCGCAAAGATCTCGACATCTCCAGCTTTAGCGCCGCCGTCTGGATGAAGCAAACCAACGGTGTGGTTGACGACATCCGTGTCGTCTACGGCGGCGTCGGGCCGATGGTCGTACGCCTGCCGAAGGCGGAAGCCATGTTGCGCGGGAACGCGCCGACGCTCGAACGATTCGAGCGGGCGGGGGAGGCGGCGCGGGATGAAGTAACGCCGATCACCGATGTCCGAGGCTCCGAGCAGTACCGCCGGATACTGGCGGCCAACATCCTAGTGAAATTCTGGCATGACGTGATCGGGAGTGATGGTGGGGATAACGGGAGTGACAACGTTCAAGGGCCCGACTCGCCCCTGAGAAGCCTTGGCGCGGGCGTCTCGCCCCCGTTTTTCTAACGCAGAGATGCGGGCGAGACGCCCGCGCCACGGCGTGATAGCGAGCTGATCATGGCTTTCGTTGGAAAAGACATCGCCCACGACTCCGCCGTCACGCACGTAACGGGCGAGTCGATGTTCCTCGACGACCTGCCGCCGCTGGCCGGGGAACTGTTGGCCGGCATAGTCCCCAGCCCCGTCGCGCACGGTCGGGTCCGAAAACTCGATCTCTCCGCGGCGGCCGCGGTGCCGGGCGTGTTGGCGGTTCTCACGCACCGCGACGTGCCCGGGCACAACCTCTGCGGCGCGACGGTGAAGGACGAATACCTGCTCGTCGAAGACGATGCCGTTTTCGTCGGCCATCCCCTCGCGATCATTGCTGCCGAAAGCATCGACGCCCTGCATCGCGCCCGTGCCGCCGTGGTCGTCGAGATGGAAGAGCTGCCCGCGATCTTCAGCATTGACGAGGCGATCGCGGCGGACGCGTTTTTCGGGACGCCGCGCAAGTTAGGCCGAGGCGACGTCGACGCGGCGTTCGCAGGTGCTAAGAATATTGTCGAAGGCGTTTTGGAGATTGGCGGTCAGGAACATTTCTATCTCGAATCGCAAGTCGCCCTCGCCGTGCCGGGTGAGCAGGGCCAGATGACGATTCATTCGTCCACCCAGCACCCCAGCGAAGTGCAGATGATGGTGGCCGAGACGCTCGGCGTGCCGTTCAACCACGTCGTGTGCGTCTGTAAGCGGATGGGCGGCGGATTTGGCGGCAAGGAAACCCAGGCGGCTCAGCCGGCGATGATGGCGGCACTGCTCGCGCGACACACGAAACGTCCCGTGCGATTCGTCTACAGCAAAGACGACGACATGCGCTTCACGGGCAAGCGCCACCCGTTCAAAGGCGTCTACCGCGCCTCTTTCGACGAAGCCGGCCGAATCACGGCCCTCGACGTTCAGCTGTATTCCAACGGCGGGTGCTCGACCGATCTTTCATTCGCGGTCCTCGAACGGGCGATGCTCCACGTCGACAACGCGTATTACCTGCCCAACGTCCGCGTCACCGGCCGCGTGTGCAGAACCAACTTGCCGAGCAACACCGCCTTCCGCGGGTTCGGCGGGCCGCAGGGGGTGGCGGTGATCGAGAACGTGATCGAGGAGATCGCGGCCAAGCTCGGCGTCGACGCGATCGACGTGCGGCAGGTCAACTGCTATAGCGCCAATGAGCAGGAGGGGCGAAACGTCACGCCTTACGGGCAGGTGGTGCGGAACAACACGTTGCCGGAACTGTTTGCGACGTTGCGAACCGAGAGCGCGTACGACGAGCGCCGCGCCGCGATCGACCAGTTCAACCGCGCGTCGGCGACACAGCTCAAGGGGATGGCGCTGTCGGCGGTGAAGTTCGGCATCTCGTTCACACGCCGGGCGATGAATCAGGCGAACGCGCTGGTGAACGTGTACGAGGACGGGTCGGTGATCGTCAGCACCGGCGCGACGGAGATGGGCCAAGGCGTCCATACGCGCGTCCGGCAGATCGTTGCCGACGAGCTGGGCGTGAAGTATGACGCGGTGATCGTCGCGCCGACCAGCACCGACAAGAACAACAACACCTCGC
Organism: Tepidisphaeraceae bacterium; assembly: GCA_046593135.1. Classification (GTDB taxonomy): domain Bacteria; phylum Planctomycetota; class Phycisphaerae; order Tepidisphaerales; family Tepidisphaeraceae; genus JBKJRK01. The sequence continues at coordinate 9,102 of JBKJRK010000179.1, forward strand.
CGACCGCGGCGTCGGCGGGGACCGATCTGAACGGCGCCGCGGCGGCGGACGCGTGCCGCCGGATTCGCGCGCGCCTGGCAATTGTCGCGGCGGGCGTGCTCGCCCGGCCCGGCGAGGGCCTGGCAGACGGGCCGGACCGGATCCAATTTGAAGAAGGACGCGTTTTCGACTCTCGCGCCCCCGAGCGGGCGATTTCATTTCGCGACGTCTGCTGCCAGGCGTACGAGCTCCGCGTCAGTCTCGGCGAACGCGGCTTTTACGCCACGCCGGGCGTCGACTTCGACCGCGAAACGGGCATCGGCACTCCCTTCCTCTATTACACGAACGGGGTCGCCTGCAGCGAGGTGCTGATCGACCGCTTCACCGGCGAGCTCTCCGTCACGCGCGTCGATTTGCTCATGGACGCCGGCAAGTCGATCAACCCCGGCATCGACCGCGGCCAGATCATCGGCGGTTTCGTGCAGGGAATGGGCTGGGTGACCGCGGAAGAACTCGTGTACGACGCGAAAGGCCGGCTCCTTTCGAATTCGCCGACGACGTACAAGATCCCCAACATTTCTGACGTGCCCGCCGTGTTCAACGTGCGCTTTCTTGATAATCCGAACAACGACGTCAGCCTCTACCGCAGCAAAGCCGTCGGCGAGCCGCCGTTGCTGCTGGGGCTCAGCGTGTGGCTCGCGGTGAAGGACGCGTTGCGAAATGCGGCCGGTGACGCGCCGGCGTCGTCGTCGTTGCGTATTCCCGCGACGGGCGAACAGATTCTGGGCGCGTTGGAACGCTGCAAGTCTTTACGACTCCGTCCGAACGTGCATTCCGTTGTGCAATGACATGTATTGCAATCAGAACGCCGGTGATGTTGACATCGCCGGGCGATTGGTGGGCGTTTCAAAGCAAGGTCTGTGCAAATCTCTCTTGCAACACCGGCTCAGAGCCACGCCTTGAACGTGATCGACGGGGCGGCGCCTTTGGCGTCGAGGGCGAGGCGGACGAACCGCTTGGTGACCTTAGCGCGGGCGGCGGTGACGCCGGCGCCGGTGACGAGGGTCGTGCCGCCGTTGGCGGGGGCGTAGGTGACGTTGTCGGCGGATTCTTCGAGGGCGAAGTGATAGGTTTCCGCCGGCGACGGGGCGTCGAGGGCCGTGACGTTGATGACCGCGGAGACGTCCTGGCCTTGGAATTCGCCGTTGGCGGCGTCGCCGGCGAGGTCGACGCCGGCGGTGGCGTACGGGCCGGTGCAGGTGGTGGTATCCTGCAGGACGAGCTGGCCTTCGTGGTTGCCGTTCGCGCGGACTTGTGCGGGGAGGGCGGCCGGCGCGGGCATGGGACGCGGCCCGCCGCCCAAGTCGGACAACGCCGCCGTCATCGCTTCAGAACCCTTCGCGCGCAGGCTTTCGAGGTAACGCCCGTTGCGGTCGGTGTTGCGCCGGCGGAGGAAACTGAGCAGGTAACGGGCGTGTTCGGACAGATCCCCGTTGAGCGATTCGAGCTCCGCCATCGCGACCGCGAACGGCTTCTTCCGCCCGATGAACAGCCGGCGGTAGGCGCGGTCGAGGGCCTTGATGTCCTCTTCGCTGAAACCGGCGCGGCGCAGGCCGACGGAATTCAGCCCGCGGACGAGGTCCGGGCCATCGATCTTGCAGTAGGGCGGCACGTCGTGGTGGATCCGCGAATATGCTCCGACGTAGGCGAATTCCCCGATCGTGCAAAAGTGGTGGACCGCGGCGCCGCCCATCATGGCGACGTGGTCACTGATCAGCACGTGCCCGGCGATCATCACGTTGTTGGCCAGCACGCAGTTGCTGCCGAGCCGGGCGTCGTGGCCGATGTGCGAGTTGACCATCAGCAGGTTGTTGTCGCCGACGGTGGTGATCCCGCCGCCCTTTTCCGTGCCGAGGTGAACGCTGGCGGCCTCGCGGAAGACGTTGCCGGTGCCGACGGTGAGCTTGGTGCGGGCGCCCTTGTACTTCTTGTCCTGCGGCGCGACGCCGATCACGGTGTTGGGGAAAAAGACGTTGTCCCGGCCGATGGTCGTGTCGCCCAGGATCGTCACGCTGTTGAGCAGGCGGCAGCCGGGGCCGATCTTGACGTCGGGGCCGATCACGCAAAACGGGCCGATCTCGACGTCGTCGGCGATTTCCGCATTCTTATCGACAACAGCGTGCGGGGAAATTTTCGGCGTTTCTTCGGAGAAGAAGCGGAACGTGAACAGGGAACTGAACCACGCCGGGCGCTTGCGCAGGACGGGGCGCGGGAGGGGCGGCGTCGGGAGCGCGTCGGGGGGTTTGGAAAGCTCTTGTTCCATCACTTTTGCGAATTCATACTTAACTTTGTAACAGGGCCGCTGAAGCGGCCCTGCCGGTTACGACTGTCCGTAGACTGGTTCGGCGTCAACCAACATGAATTTGATGTCCGCTTCGCACGTCAGCTTGTCTTGGACGAATGCCTTGCAGCGGACGTGGCCCGTCCGGCTCTTTACGCGCACCGCTACCGCTTCCAGGATGAGCTGGTCGCCGGGCACTACCGCGTGGCGCATCTTCACCTTATCCATGCTCAAGAGCACTGCAAGCTTGCCCGTGTGTTCCAGCTTCTGGCTCAAAAGCAGGCCGCCAAGCTGGGCAAGGGCTTCTACGATCAGAACGCCGGGCATGATCGGCGTGCCGGGGTAATGGCCCTGGAAAAAAATGTCGTTGAACGTCACGTTTTTGATCCCGACGGCCTTCTCGTCGCCGATGATTTCGACGACCCGGTCGACGAGGAGCATCGGGTAGCGGTGGGGCAGGATGCGCTGGATACGCCGGATGTCCATCTCCGCGTCCCGGCCGACGAGTGACTGGCGGTTGTCGGTGACTTCCTGCTCGAGCAGCTTGCGGGCGAGCATGTGATTGAGCGCGTGCCCGCTCTTGTACGCGACCACCCGCCCCCGCAGCGGCCGGCCGATGAGGTACAGGTCGCCGATGAGGTCGAGCGCCTTGTGGCGGGCGCATTCGTCGACGAAACGAAACTGGTTGTCGACCGGGCCGGTCGGCGAGATGACGAGCAGCTCTTTCGTCGTCAGATGCTTGCCCATGCCGCGGGCGCGAAGCTCGTGGGCTTCTTTCTCGAAGATGAACGTGCGTGCCGGCGCCAACTGCGAGACGAAGTCGTCGTCGCCGAGGCGAAAGCTAATCGTCTGGCGGCCCACGGGGGCGGGGGCTTCGAAATCGTAGATGACTTCGAGCCCGTCGCTCGGCCCGGGCAACGCCGCCAGCGTCGCGCCTTCGTAACTCACCTGCATCGGCTTGCGAATGATCAGCGGCCTAAGCGGCGCGTCCTGCTCGACGATGCCGGCTTCCTGCAACGCGTCGACGAACGTCCGGCTGCTGCCGTCGCCGGCCGGCAATTCCCCGATCGTTCCCCCCGACACGCGCACCACCGCGTTGTCGACGCCCATTCCGACCAGCGCCGCCATGCAGTGTTCGATCGTTTCGACGAAGAGCGTGCCGTTGCGCAGGCATGTCCGGCGGGGGCGCTTAAGGACGTTTTGAACGAGCGCCGGGATGCTGGCGACCTTGCCGTCTTGCTCGCGGACAAAGGTAATTCCCGCACCAGCCTCGGCCGGCGCGAACGTCAGCGACGTCGTCTCCCCGGAAAACAGCCCCGGGCCGACAACCGACGCTTCTTTGAGAATGGTTTTCTGACGGTCACTCACGTTACGAATACACACTTCCCTCTACGGAACGCAGGGTAATCCCGGGACTATACCACTTGTCAACCCAATTCACTCGCAAGCGCAATGGTCGGCCTTCGTCGATTGTGCGGCGGCCAATTGCGAGGGAGCGTTAGCGGCTGGCTCTGCACGCGTAGAAGCATTGGCGGGTTTGAGATGTTTGTCGTCGAGCTTGCCGACGGACCAAAGCAGGCCTCGGGTGACGAGGTCAAGGTAGCGGGGGTCGGCGACGGTTTCGTTGGCGTGGCCGAGGGTGGTGGCGAAGACCTTGGTTTTCTTGTCGCCGTAGGTGCGGGTCCAGACGACGACGGCTACATCGTCGCCCTGCTTACCCGTGGCGAGTGCCTGGGAGTCGGGGAGGAAGGGGCGGATGTTGTTGTAAAGTTCTTCCTTGCCGGTGGTCCAGCCTGACAAGCCGTGGGTGATGGGACTGTCGGTGTCGGTGAAGCTGATGGTCAACGGCACGTGCGGGCCGTGGCCGGTGGTGGCCAGGCCGGTGAACTGGAACCAAGGCGTATTTTTTTCGGGAAAACCTTCGCTGCGGTAGCTGTGCATGCCGCAGTGGAGTACGACGGCGGGCAAGCCTTCGCGGTGGGGCTTGAGGATGCGGTCGATGATCTTGAGGTCTTTCACGTCCGCCGAGCACTCGTCGTGGATGACGACGTCGAAACCTTTCGCCCAATCGGGGTTTTCGTAGACGGGGTTGAGGTGCTCGGTCTTGTCGCTGGGGTCGTAGGCAACAGTGACTTCGATGTTGCCGCGGGCGGCGATGCCGTCGGCCAGGATTTTCTGCTGATTGGCATAATCGTGGCAGCATCCGCCGAGGATCAGAAGGGCCTTGATGGGCTTGTCCTCCGCCTTTTCGGCGGCTTGGACGAAAGGGCCGACAAGGGCGGTCAGGGCAATAATGGCACCGAGGACGGCATGACGCATTAAGTACTCCGGTTGGTTGTTCCATCAGTCGAACGGTTCGCCCGGCATCATAGTCGGAGTGACTAGCGACTTCACGAATCGAGCCAGACTGCCAATTTCCCAATGCTTGTGCTTTTTAAAATGGGCAGCTTGCGCCGATAAAGCGTTGGAAACCAATGAGGCGCGTGGGATTGACTCGCGGGAACGTGCTTTTACGACGTCTGCGGCACGATATCTCCTTGCATATCCACGGACGGCCATTTAGATTACGTTCGACGTGCCGCCTCGGGCGGCCCGTGCGCGGATACCCGTGTGGAAAGGAGCGCGTCTTGCGTTTGCCCCGTCTTTCGAACACTAACCAGCGTCTCCGAGCGGCGACAGTTGTCGTAGGTCTCGGTTTGCTGAGCGGCTGTGACGTTCCCCATTTCATGGACCCCGGCGAATTGGCCGGCACTCGCAGAAATGCGAAGGAGCCATTAGTCGTCCAGGTCTTGGACGAGCTTAATCCGGTCCTGGAAGAAGGCAATCGCGAGTTCGCCTCCGCCCAGCCTCCCACCACCGAAGACCTTGACGCCGCGCCGACCGACTACGTCGTCGGCGCCGACGACCTGCTCGAGGTTACGATTTACGACCTCGAAGGGCCCGGCCTCCAGACGATCAAGCGGACGCGTGTCAGCGGCACAGGGAACATCACGCTCCCGTACCTCCCGAGCGTCGTGCGTGCCGAAGGTCTGACTGAAATTGAGGCCCAGACTGCAATCATCGACGCCTACCGCAAGGGTGGGGTGCTCGAGAATGCCCAGGTCTCCGTGTCCGTGGGCGAGGCCCGTGGGCGCGCGTTCACGATTCAGGGCTCGGTGGCGCGGCCGGGGCCTTACCTCATTTCCGACCAGGACTTCCGCATCCTCGACGCGCTGGCTGCTGCCGGCGACGTTCCGAGCCCGTACGTCGAAGACCTGTTTGTTATCCGCCGGACCGATGAGGTCGGCGGTGCGGACAGGATGGCGCCCGGTGCCGGGGAAGCGCCTGCGACGGCGCCGGCTAATGATGCGCAGCCTGGCACCGATCCGCTCGCCCCGCAGAGCGACTCGGGCCACGTGTTTAAGGCGTTGAAAAAGTCGGTTCTGCTACGGGCCCAGGCGGATCCGCTTGCTCCGGACGATGCGGCAGCCCCGGCACCAGCTCCGACTGATGCGGCGCCGGCGGCGGAAGCGCCGGCGGCGGTTGTGCCCGATGGCGATGACCCCGGCGCGCGCGTCGGTCGTATTGACGGCCAGGACGTCGTTGTTCAACCCGTCGATGCCGCCGCGACCGTGCCGGCAATGGAAGAGGTTGACCTTCCGCCCAGCTCGGGCAAGCAGTTTGAATTCAACGACTTGCCGATGCCGGATAACATCCGGGTTATTCGCATCCCGCTCGCGAAACTTAGGGCCGGCGAATTGCAGTACAACATTCCCGTGCGTCCGCGCGACCGGATCATTGTCCCGCCGGGCCAGATCGGCTTCTATTACATGGAAGGGCACGTTACGCGTCCGGGACCTTATACGTTCTCGGGTCCGAAGGTGACGCTCACGCAGGCGATTTCTTCCGCGAGCGGGTTGGACGGGCTGGCGATTCCGCAGCGGACAGACATTATTCGGCGGATCGGACCGAATAAGGTGATGTTCTATCGAGTCAATCTTGCCCGCATCGCCGCGGGTGAATCGCCGGACATATTTCTCAAGCCAAACGATCAGGTTCGCGTGGGCACCAACTTCCTCGCGCCGTTCTTCGCGTCGATTCGGGGTGGGTTCCGCATGACCTATGGCTTTGGGTTCCTTTACGACCGTAACTTTGCGTACTCCCAAGATAGCCAGAATAGGTAAGGCGCTCGGCGTCGCGGGCCCTTTTATTCAGACCTGTAGGCCGGGTGGGGGCTTCCCTCCCGGCCTGCTTATTTGTGCTACAATTGTCCAATCGTACGGATCTGGAGTCAGACCCGCTGTCGAACCTGGAGTGTACGTAGACGTAGAAATCGGTGACGGAGACGCCCTCCAAATTCAAATTGCCGTTGACTTTTTGAGGCCTTGGCCGTGTCGACGACGTAATCGGCGACACTTACTTACCCGCTCCCCATCGCTGGTTCATACGCCTGTAACAGCGGAGACGTAGAGACGGGGGCGTAATCAGCAGCGGAGTGATCGCGTGAGCACTTTAAGCAGTCCCAATGCCCTCGGTCCCGCCGTCCTCAGCCCTTCCGATTCCAAGGAGCCGATTTTCTGGGGGCTGACGGCGTCGGCGTGGGTGAAAATTCTGATCGTCACGGGCTTACTCGTCGCGATCTTTCGCTTCAACATCGCCCGGCTCTGGCTCAAGACGAACCCGCTCACCGGCGACGCCAACTGGGGCCACGCGCCGATCATTCCGCTCATCGGGCTGTACTACCTTTACCTCAACCGTGACCGCCTGCTGGCGGCAACCGTCAAGCCGATTTTTTTTGAGCCGTTCACGCGGCTGCGCGCAATAGTGGGCGGGGCGGCGATCGTAGCGGGGGCGCTGGCATACTTCACCGGCGGGGCGATCATTTCGGCGATCCTCGGCCCGAGCGACAACGTCGGGAATATCGCCGGCGTGTTCGGCGCGGCACTGGCCGCATGGGGGGCGATAATGCTCCTGTTGGGGTGGGGGTTGGGAAACCTGCTCTTCGGATTGCTCACGTTCGCCTGGGGCATCTACCCAGGCCAGAACGACTGGCTCAAAGACTACGGCATGGTCCACACGATTTTCGGGACGGTGCTGACGTTGTGTGGCTGGCAGGTCATGCGGGTGGCATGGTTCCCGATTGCGTTTCTCATCTGCGGGCTGCCTTGGCCGGGGCTGGTGTACAGTTGGGTCGCCAGCCCGCTGCAACATCTGGCCGCGATGGTGGCGGTGAAGACGCTGAACCTCACCGGCATCGACTCCGTTCGCTCGGGCACGAAAATGTTCATTGCCGCCGCCGACGGCTCTTTCCGTCCGCTCAACGTCGCGGAGGCCTGCGCGGGAATGCGGTCGCTGATGACGTTCATTTCCGTCGCGGCGGCCGTCGCGTTCCTCTCCAACCGCGCATTCTGGCAGAAAGTGGTCATCACCGCGTCGGCGGTGCCCATCGCGATCTTCTGCAACGTGATGCGCGTCACCGGGCAGGCGTATCTCGACCGGCTGGCGGGGCGGCAGTGGTCGGAAGGGTTTGCCCACGCGTTCGTCGGGCTGGTCATGCTGATTCCCGCGTTCTTTCTGATTTTGCTGGTGTCGTGGGTGCTGGACCGGTTGTTCATCGAAGAAGTGGACGACAAGTCGAAGATTCGTGCCGCCGCTGCGGCCACGAAGCGCGTCCCGGGGGTGAATGAGAAGAAGGTCATTGTGATCCCGGCCAAGACGCCCCCGCGGCAAAATCTCACCGGCAAGCCCGGGCGCCCCGTGCCGCCGACCAATCGATCCGTGGAGGGAGCATGAGCCTGGCAACGTTACTCGTTATCGTCGTGCCGTTGGCGGTGATCGTGACCATCGCCGCCGTTCCGGCGTTGCGCGGGTCGCTCCGGGGCGCGCTGTCCCAGCGGGCGTTCGTCGGTGCGGCTTTGTTGCTTGGCGTCGCAGCCGTGGGCCTCAATGCCGCGACCGAGTCCATGCGCCTGCACTTCCGCAAGCAGCCGGTCTCGCTTTCCGTCTCACGCCTCGACGACGCCAAGCAGGGCATCCCGGTGCGCGTCGGCCACTGGGTGCAGGTCTCGAAGGACGAGCCGCTCGATCATGCCACGCAGGAAGTTCTCGGGACCAAGGATTACGTGTTCCGCGACTACGTCGACAGCCGGGTGGTTTCACCCGAGGACATCGCCTGGTTCGCGGACAAATCGACGATCGAGAGGTCGAAAAGGTTGTTTCAAATCGAGTCGTCGCGCCCGGACGCGGTCATCAAGCTGGCGATCACCTATTACACCGGGCTGGTGGATACCGTCCCCCACGTCCCGGAAAAGTGTTACGTGGCCGACGGGTTTGAGCCGGTGAGCCCTGAAACGCGACAGCAAACGCTCGGCGTGCTGGCCGACGGGTCGCCGCGCCAAGTGTCTTACCGTTACATTCACTTTCAGGACGCCACCGGCGGCGGGCGCGTGGACCGCAACGTCGCTTACTTCTTCCACGTCAACGGGCGGTACGAATCGAGCAGCATCGGCGTCAGAACGCAGCTCCAGAACCTGTTCCAGCGCTACGGATATTTCGCCAAGATCGAAGTGATGACCACCGCCCACAACCAAAGCGATCCCAGCCCCGAGGCGAAATCCGAAGCCCAGTTGAAATCGCTGGCTGCTTTCAACGACCTCCTCACGGCCGCGCTGCCGGAGGTGGAGCGGTGCCTGCCGGATTGGAAAAAAGTAACGGCTCAAAAGTAAAGATAAAGACAGAAAACAGAAGTCAGAAGGCAGGATAAGCGGATCGTCGTATCAGTCGTCGTCAATTCGCGACGGCCCGTAGGGCCGGGACGCTTATAAACACCAGAAAGCGACCACTGATCCCGCGTCGCCGGCACGCCTTGCCCGGGATTCCTGAAACAAAACGCTTCCGAAGGATTGAGTAGATTATGGCCAAGCGCGTCAACAAACGGTTTCTCGTCATCCTGACGACGGTCGTCGTGGTGGGTGGCGTGACGGGCATGGCGGCCACGTACATCCTTCCCAAGCTGTTCAAGAAGAGTCCCGAGGTGTTCGTCGCCGATTCCAAGCGCATGGAAGGCGAGGGAAAGATTGAGGCGGCGATCGGCCAGCAACAGGGCGCGGTCGCGAGCAATCCGAAAGACCTTGAACTTCGCATGGGTCTTGCCGACCTGTACTACCGCCACACCCTCGCCGACCCCCAGAACCTCCAAAAAGCCCGGCAGACGTGGGAAAGCGTGCTCGCCATTGAGCCGAGTTACAAGCCGGCCCTGGAAAAGGTGCTGGACTTCCAGTGGGCGTTCATGGAGGTCTCGGCGCGGTCTGAATCGTTCGGCGCGGTTCGCGAGGCGGCGACGCGCTTGTTGGCGGCCGACCCGGCGAACACGAAGGCCGCGACCCGCCTGAACATGGTGACCATCCGCCAGGCGCAGGCCAACGTGCCCACTCGCGCCGCCGACGTCGAGAAAAGCGTCAAGGCGCTGCGCGAGCTGTCGAAGAAAGATCCCGAGAACTCCGAACTTCCGTACTGGGCCGCCGCGGGGGATTTGTACCTCGTGTCACAGGCCGCGAAGAATGTCAGCGATCGGGCGGAGGCGCGGGAAGCGCTGGACCGGCTGGAGGCCGAGGCCGGCTACATGCCCGAAGGCCGCGAAGCCGACGCCGCAAGGCAATACCGCGCCGCCCAACTTTACTTGATGATAATGCCGCTGGATGTGGAGCTCGAACAGTTCGCGTCCGGGGCCGCCACGCGTCCGGCAAAATCCCCCACGACCGCCCCGGCCGGTCCGGCCGGGCGCTTCACGCCGCGCGTCACCGCGGCCCTTGCCGCGGCTGCCAA
>JBKJRK010000217.1:0-6223 GCA_046593135.1 Tepidisphaeraceae bacterium
CGCTGCCCCTCGGCGGCAATGTCGAACAGCCGTTTGCCCGGCTTCTTCAACGTGTCAACGAACGCGAGCGTCAGCACGTACTCGCCGTCCGCCATCGGGGCGACGAACGAAACGTTCCCCATCCGCCGGGTTGAGAAAAGTAGATCATCCTCCGTTCCCGCGACGGCAAACCTCCCGCGGGCCGGCTTCCCCCCGACGAATCCCGCGTCCCCCGCCCATGCCAGGCCGGCGGTGTCCGTAAACGGCTTTTTCGCCCCTGCGTCCGCACGAATTACCGCCGAAGCGGCTTCCAGCGGCGCAACGTTCAGTTCCCCAAGATCATGCCCCGCATGGAGGAGCAAACGTGGCTCGATCCGCTCGATAACGGACGCTTGAGTGCTCGGGTGAGATGATGAATAGGAAGTACGTCGGGTCAACTGCGTGTCTCCGGGCTCCGCTCCGTCGTTCGAAGGCGATTGTAGGTCTGACCTTGCACCTGCGCAAACCCACGTTCTGCCGCAGCGAGCCGTTCCCACATGAAAAGAGCAAGGTCACCCCACCCGTCGCAGGTGCACCGCCGTACGTCAGCCCGGCCGCCCGCCGCTTGCGGTTTCGCAGACGGAAAGGCGCGCCGTTCGGCCTGCGAAACCGCAAACGGCGGGCGGAGGTGCCGATACACGCGACGTTACACTCAAGGTGAACTTGCTTAACCGGCCCAGATGGCTCGATTGATTGGGGAACCCGGTTTGCCGCTGGTGTGTGACGATTGATTTACGACGCCCCGCCGTACCGGCTCATCCGGACGTCGAGCCAAACCGCCAGGGCGAGCACGGTGCCGCGGGCGATGAATTTCACTTCCGGGGAGTCGGCGCGCAGGGTCAGCCCGTTAAGCAGACTGGCCATGATCAGCGAGCCGAACAACACGCCGGCGACCGTGCCGCGGCCGCCGCGGAGGCTGGTGCCGCCGATCACGCAGGCGGCGATCGCGTCGAGTTCCAAGAGCTGGCCGATCGTCGTCGTGCTCGCGCCGGCATAGGCGGTTTGCATGAGGCCGCACAAAGCGACGAGGAACCCGAGGATCGCGAACGCCCCGATCACTACCCGGCGGACGGAGATGCCGCTGATGACCGCGGCCTCCTCGTTACCTCCGACGGCGTAGAGGTGGCGGCCGAAAACGGTGTGGCGGAGGAGCACGTTAATCGCGAGGGCGGCGGCGCCCAGGATCAGCGCGGGCAGCGGCACGCCGCGGTACTGGTTGCACACGACGACAAAGAGCAGCACGAGTTGAGCGGCGACGAACGTGCGGCCGAACCAGAGGTCCGTCGGCTCGACTGTGAGCCCGACCGACCGCCCGCGCGACGCCCACCCCGCCCAGAACAACCCGGCCGCGATCACCCCCGCCAACACGTACCCGGCGGCGGGGGGCAGGTACCACGTTGTCAGCGCGTTCAAAAGGTTGGAGTTCGCGCCGACCGTGACCGGAATGGTCGCGTTGTCGATGACCATCCAGTGCAGGCCTTTGAAGACGAGCAGACCGGCGAGCGTGATGATGAACGCCGGGATGCGCTGCCCCACGATCAGCCTGCCCATCGCCGCCCAGACCACGACGCCCAGCACCGACGACACCGCCATCGCCGCCGGCGCCGGCCATCCGTAGCGGAACATCAGCACCGCCGTAAGCCCGCCGAACAAACCCGCCCCGCTGCCGACCGACAGGTCGATGTGTCCCGCGATGATCACCAGCAGCATCCCGAGCGACACGACGGCCGTGATGGACAACTCGACGGCGAGGTTGGACAAGTTGCGCGGGCTGAGAAACGTCGGCGTGGTGGCGGCGAAGAAGGCCCAGATCAGGACGAGCGTCAGCCCGAGCGAAATGTCGCGGAACGCCGGCCGGCCCCCCGCGCCCCCGGTATCGCCGGAGTCGGCAAGAGCGGGCCGTTGTTGCGGCTGGGCGTCATGGCGTTGGCCCAACTCCGCGGCAAGAACAAGCGATGGAGGTTGCATAAACGCGAAAGATACAATGACCTACGTGGCGCGTCGATGCTCCACAACTATTCCCTTCCTGTCCTGTTAGATGCAATATTTTGAATGTCACTTCACCTCACCGAGCAATCTGTCGCGTCCGGCTTTGGGCGTGATACAATCTTTGCCCGCAGACTCCACGCATCACCCACGATCCTTCCGTCATGGGAGGAAAACCGTGTATACGCGGGCTTCGGATCACCGTGGGAACCGTCCTGGGCCTGCTCGCCTCCGGACATTCGCGGGAGCGAATTCTTCGGGCCTACCCCTACCTCGAAGCTGAGGACATTGACGCGGTCCTCTCTTGCGCGGCGTGGCGGATGGAAGAGCGCGAAGAATCGCTGGTCGTCACATGAGCGCGACTCGTCGTTGACATCAACCTGTCCGTCGAGTGGATTGCGGAACTCGCCCGACACGGATGGGACGCGGTCCATTGGTCTACCGCGGGAGACCCTCATGCCGACGATTCCACGATCATGGCTTGGGCGCGTGGCAACGGATACGTGGTCTTCACCATGACTTGGATTTCGGGACGATTCTGGCGCTCACGCATTCCAACGGCCCGAGTGTTTTGCAAGTGCGCGGCCGAGACACTCTGCCCAAACACATGGGGACGGTGGTACTCGCGGCCTTGCGTCAACACGACGCCGCCTTGACAGCGGGGGCAATAGTGGTCGTCGAACAAAAGAAATCGCGGGTGCGGGTGTTGCCGCTTTAGGAGAGAGAAACATCGCTACCGAGAATAGTCTGGTTCGGAATAGTCTGGTTCGGAATAGTCTGGTTCGCACTACGCCGTAACGTCGTGCCCCATTGCCGCCGCGAGGAGGCGTTCGGCGGTGGCTTCGGCGCGGGTGAAGGCGCCGCCGATGCGGCCTTCGTGGAGCATGACGACGCGGTCGCTCATCGCCATCAGCTCCGGCAATTCGCTCGACACGAGCACGACCGCGTGGCCGGCCTCGGTAAGTTGGTTGATCAGCTCGTAGACTTCCTGCTTGGCGCCGACGTCTATGCCGCGCGTGGGCTCGTCGAGCAGCAGCACGCGCGGGCGGGTCATGAGCGCCTTGCCGAGCACGACCTTTTGCTGGTTGCCGCCGGACAGGCCGGCGACCGTCGCGTCGAGGCTGGGGGTTTTGACGCGCAGGGCGTCGCAACTGGCGCGTGCAGTGCGGAGCGCGAGCGCGTGGTCGAGCACCACGCCGCCGCGGGCGCGGGCGAAGTCGGGGAGGGATGAAAGCGTCAGGTTGAACGCGACGGTTTGTTGCAGGAGCAGGCCGTACCGCTTGCGGTCTTCGCTGACCAGCACCATCCCGGCGCGGATCGACCGGCTGGTGCTCTCCGGCTTGCCGTCCAGTTCCGTGTCGCCGACGTACACCCGCCCGCCGACGCGTTTTCCCCAGGCGCCGAACAGGTGCATCAACAGCTCGCTGCGCCCCGCGCCCATCAGCCCGCCGATGCCCAGCACTTCGCCTTCCCGAACTTCGAGATCAATGCCGGCCAGCGCCAAGCGGTCGTTACTTCGGCGATCGGCTGCGGCCACATCGAGACGCTCGACACGGAGCAAAGGCTTGCCCGGATGAGACGCCCGGCGGGGGAACAGCGTCGCGATCTCCCGCCCGACCATCGCGCGGATCACGGCGGCGGTTGTAGTCGCGGCGGCGTCGGACGTGGAAACAGTCGCGCCGTCGCGCAGCACAGTAATTCGGTCGGCCAGCGCAAAGACTTCATCCAGCCGGTGCGAGATGTACGCGCACGCGACGCCGTGCCGGCGGAGGTCGCGCAGAATGTCGAGGAGCACGCGGACTTCGTGCTCGCTCAACGCCGCCGTCGGCTCGTCGAGAATCAGGATGCGTGACTTGGCGGCCAGCGCCTTGACGATCTCGACGAGCTGTCGCTGGCCGACGCCCAAGTCGGCGACCCGCGCGTCGGGGCGGAGGTCGATGGCGAACCGCTTGAGCAGTTCGGCCGCCCCGCCGTAGACCGCGGGCCAATCGACGAACCCCAGGCGGCGAGGTTCCTTGCCGAGGTAAATGTTCTCGGCGACGGTCATCTCCTCGACCAGCGCGAGTTCCTGGTAGATCACGGCGATGCCGTTGGCCGTGGCGTCGGCGGTGTGACGGAGGTGGACGGGGCGTCCGTCGATCTGTAATTCGCCGTCGAAGGAGCCGTGGGGGTGGATCCCGCCGAGCACCTTGATCAGCGTGGATTTCCCAGCGCCGTTTTCACCACAGAGCGCGTGGATCTCGCCCGGCCGCAGGTCGAAGCTCACGCCGCGCAGCGCGACGACGCCGCCGAAGCGTTTGGTAATCTCACGGCATTCGAGTAGGGGCTGCGTCATCGGGACAAATACAAAGCGAAAAATTCAGGCCACGAATGACACGAATGGACACGAATAAAATGCCTTGCTTCTATTCGTGTCCATTCGTGTCATTCGTGGCAAGTCGTTTCTTTCCTTCCATCGGTGCATCAGTCGCCTCACACGCAAACATGTTTGTTGGGTGAGCCTCTCACGGCTTCGGCGGGCGCTGGGCTTCGGGCACGCCGCGGTAGATTTCGTCGTAAGGAAGAAAACCGGAGCGGACGACGGTGTCGACCATGTTGTCCTTCGTCAGCGTGACGACCGGCGTAAGGAGGGTGGGTATCTCGAGCTTGCCGTTGTTGGTCGCGAACCGCGCGACGATCGGCTTGCCGCGGGCCATCGCGACGGCAGACTCGGCGGCGTCGGTGGCGAGCTTTTTCAGCGGCTTGTAGACGGTCATCGTCTGCGTGCCGGCGACGATGCGCTGGCACGCCGCCAACTCCGCGTCCTGCCCCGTCACGAGCACCTTGCCGGCCAATCCTTCTTCCGTCAGTGCCTGGATCGCGCCGCCGGCCGTGCCGTCGTTGCTCGCCAGCACGGCGTCGATCGTCCGCCCGTGGTTGGTGATGGCGGCGTTGACGATCCGCTTGGCGTTCTCCGGCTTCCAGTCCTCGGCCCAGTCTTCGTGGATCACCTGGATGTCGCCGCTCTTGATGTACGGCTCGAGCGCGCGGTCCTGGCCGGCCTTGAACTGCTGGCTGTTGTTGTCCGTCTTCGCCCCGTACACGCGCACGATCCGCCCCTTGCCCGGCGTCGGCAGGTGGTCGACGAGAAACTTGCCCTGTAGTTCTCCCACCGTCTCATTATCAAATCCGACGTACAGGTCGAGGTCGCAGTCTTTGACGAGCCGGTCGTACGAAATCACCGGCACGCCCGCGCGCTTGGCGATCTCGACGGCCTTGGCCATTGCCGTCGCGTCGTGGGGGATGATGATGAGGGCGTCTACGCCGGAGGTGAGCAGCGACTCGACGTCGCGCATCTGCTGGAGGTCGTCGCTGTTGGCCGCGTGAACCTGAACGGTCGCGCCCAGTTCCTTGCAGCGGGACGTGATGACGTCGCGATCGACCTGCCAGCGGGCTTCCTTGAGCGAATCCATCGACAAGCCGATGACCGGCACGCGCGGCGTTCCCGAACCGCCGTTCTCGCGCGACCCGCCGGCCTGCCCGGTGTTCCCCCGGGCCAACATCCATCCGATGCCGACGCTGATGCACAGCGACGCAATCATCAACGCGTTTCTTATGCCCATCAGCCGTCTCCTGCCTCGTACGAATTTGCCACTCCGGAATGCGGAATGGGAAACTATAACACCTCAGTGCAAAATTTGTATGGCGTCGCGGAGTGTGGAATGCTCCTCGCAAAAAATTTCGAGTGCGCGCTATCAGTTGTGCAGAAAACACTCGAGGGAAGATGTGTCCGACGACGCAAGGCACGCTGGTATTTCAGACGGTCGTCGCAAGAACGCTCACAAGGTTACTACCTCGACGACCAGTCTCTCCTTGACGGCGTGCTCGTTGCGGAGCATTTGATCAATCGTGTCCAGCGTCGTCGCATGGAAGTAACGCTCGCCGCATTCAAGGCAGACGTCCGCCTGCACGTTCTCGACGACGTAGAGCTTGCCGTCGAGGCGGTGATGCTTGGTCACGCGCTTCGGGGCCGTTTGTCCGCCGCAGAATTCACAGGTCATGGGAGTGGATTTTTCGCATAAACAGTGCTGGCGACGTTGTTCCCTCGTTCACACCAACAGCTCGCGCACCGGCCGGGCCCCGCTGACGTCCGGGTCGGTGAGCGTTTCCGCCCGGCCGCTGTGGGGGAAGGTGAGCCGCGCGTGGTCGAGGCCGAGCTGGTGCAGGATGGTGGCGTGGA
>JBKJRK010000289.1:0-2749 GCA_046593135.1 Tepidisphaeraceae bacterium
ACACCGCCGCCGGCGCCGTGGCGGCGGCGATGAAGGCGGAAAAACTGGTCGTGATCTCCGACACCCACGGCATCCGCACCGGCCCGAACGATCCGGAGAGCCTCGTGCGTCACCTGACGATGGAGCAGATCGGCGAGATGGTGAAGAGCGGCGCGATCGGGGCCGGCATGCTCCCGAAGGTCGAAGCGTGCATCACCGCCCTCCAGGCCGGCGTCAACAAGGCCCACATTATCGACGGGCGTATCCCCCACGCGTTGCTGCTTGAGATTTACACCGACGCCGGAGTGGGGACGGAGATCGTACTTTGAGGAAGCGGCTGGTGGTCGGTGGCCAGTGGCCGGTAAAAAACCGGTTTTTCTCCGGCCACTGACCACCGGCCACTGACCACTGCAATGAAACACTTCACCGCCGTCGCCGATTGCTCGCCGCAGGAGTTGCGCCACATTCTGGACGTGTCGTACCGCCTGAAAAAACAGCTCAAGGAAACCGGCCGCAACGATCCGATCCTCGCCGGCAAAACGCTTGCAATGATTTTTGAGAAGCCGAGCTTGCGCACCCGCGTGAGCTTTGCGGTGGCGATGACCCATCTCGGCGGGTCCGGGCTACTCTTGCGCGACGAGGAAGTCGGGCTGGGCAAGCGGGAGCCGGTGCAGGACGTCGCGCGCGTCCTGTCCGGGATGGTGGACGGGATCATGGCCCGCACGTTCGAGCACGAGAAGGTCACGAGTCTGGCGCGATTTGCAACGGTGCCGGTCATCAACGGACTGACCGATCACTCCCACCCGTGCCAGGCAATGGCCGACCTGATGACGTTGGAGGAACACTTCGGAAAACTCGAGGGCCGGACGGTCGCCTTCATCGGTGACGGGAACAACGTCGCGCGGTCGCTGTCGGTGGCGTGCGGGAAATTCGGCATGCGGTTTATCCTGTCGTCGCCGGCGGGGTACGAACTTCCCGGCGGTGAAGTCGACCGCATCATGTCCCAAGTGCCGGCGATGGACTTCGAGTTTGTTCCGGACCCGATCGAAGCGGTTCGCGAAGCGGATTGTGTCGTCACCGACACCTGGATCAGCATGGGCCAGGAAGCCGAAAAGGCCCGGCGGATGAAAGAATTTTCCGGCTACCAGGTAGACGAAGCCCTCCTGAGCAAAGCCCCGAACCACGCCGTCGTGCTGCACTGCCTGCCCGCCTACCGCGGCTACGAAATCAGCGAAGCCGTTTTCGAAAGCCCGCGGTCACTGGTGTTCCAAGAAGCCGAGAACCGCCTGCATTTTCAGAAGGGGCTGGTTGCGGTGCTGATGGGCGGAATGTAGGACAATTAGCTGGAGCGTTATGAACTCTCCGCGTCGAATCGCTGACGTCCGGGCATTTTTGGCAAATCGAATGGCATTGGGCGGCCCTTGATCCGCTTGGAACGTACAAATTCGACTGGACAACGAGGGACCATGCAGCGACTTTTGAACTCGGGAAATTCCCTACTTCATCCTACAGGCACCTCGTCTTCGATTTTGGCTGTCGCCTGAAGTTTTTCGACCAGCTTGCGAGTCCTTTCTTGCTGACGATCTTGCTGAAAATGCTCGCGCACCAATTCTGCCACTTCGTCGAACGGATTCGGCGTCGCCGGCTTGCGGTCGGTTAGTTTCACGAGATGAAACCCGAACGGCGACGCGAACACGGGAGTCAACTCGCCGACGTCCATCGAAAACGCCACCAGCTCGAATTCTTCCGCAAGCTCGCCGCGTTTGAAGAAGCTCAGGTCGATGTGATCCTCGGCCTTGTCGGAATGCTTTTTTGCGAGCGTTTCAAAGTCTTCGCCGGCGAGGAGTTTTTTCCGCACGTCGCGGAGTTCCTGGTAGGCCGTTTCGCGCTGTTCGCCGCGTGCGGGGGCCTTCAGGATGTGCGAGGCGCGGACCTCTTCGAGCGTCTTGTACGCGTCGAGGTGCTGCTCGTAATAGCGGTACAGTTCGGCGTCGGTCGGCGGCGAGTCGGAGGCGGAGAGTTGTTCGAGCATGTGGCGGACGCGCAGGTTGACCTCGACGTCACGCCGGACGACGTCCATCTGCTCCGGCCCGCTCCCGATGGTGGAAAAGAACCGCTCCTCGCCGCCGTGTTCTTCTTTGAGCTTGTTGATCGCGTCTTCAACTTGGTCGTCAGGAACTTTCGGGTGCGCGCGGAGCGCTTCCTGCGACAGAAGCACTCGCGCGATGATGTTCTGGCGGGCATACCCGCGGAACTCGTCGTTGCGCTCGCAGCAGGATACGTTGCCGAGGCTCTCGAAGTACGCCTTGATGCCGGAGAATTCGCCGTCGATCACCGCGTCGTCGATCCGCTCGCCGTTGATGAGCAATGCCATGGTGGGATTATAGGGCGGGAGGGTTCAGGGTTCAGGAGTCGAGAGTCAGTTTTTCACGCCGCGGTAGCAGACACAGACCCCGAAGGTCATCGGGAACTGCTCGACCTGCGTGAACCCCGCGGCGGAAAGCATCTCGACCATCTGCTCGCGGCCGATGAAGGTGTTAACGGATTCGGGGAGGTATTTGTAGGCGCCGGTTTTGTCACCACTGATAAGCGTGGCGGTGCGGGGCAAGATTTTCCGGAAGTAAAAGTTGTACAGGCCGCGGAGGAGCCGGTTGGTCGGCAGTGAGAACTCCAGCACGATCACGCGACCGCCAGGGCGGAGGACGCGGTAGAACTCGCGGATGGCGGTGGCCGGGTCGGAGGACGCGGTAGAACTCGCGGATGGCGGTGG
>JBKJRK010000295.1:0-3306 GCA_046593135.1 Tepidisphaeraceae bacterium
GTTCGGCGTCGACGTCACGGTCGGCTGGTTTCTCGACACGTTTGGGCACAACGGTCAGATGCCGCAAATCCTTACGCTGGGCGGCTACAAGTCTTTCTGGTCCCAGCGCGGCGCGGCGAGGCCGGACCACCCGGCGGAGTTTTTATGGGAGGGAATCGACGGCACGCGCATCCCGGCGTTCCTGCTGCCGCATACTTACGCCTTGTTCCAAAGCCCGCCGAACGATTTGGCCCAGTTCAACGGCTTCACGAAGCACCGCTGGGACATGCTGGCGCCACACACCACCGGGCCCAATCGGGTCGCCCTGTCGGGCGCCGACGTGACGGAGCCGGATGAGGTGCTGCCCAACATGGTCAAGCAGTACGCCCAGCAGCCCGACGTTCCCGTGACCGTTCGTCTAGGCACCCCGGCGGATTACGAGGCCGCCGTGGCGAAGCATGCGGAGTTGACGGTATTCAAGGGCGATCTTAATCCGATTTTCCAAGGCACCTACAGCAGCCGGATTGAATTAAAACAGTGGTTCCGGCTGCTCGAGCAGCGCATCACGCTGGCCGAGAAGCTCGCGTGTCTGTCGAACGGATTCGGCACCCCGGCCGACACCGCCAACATCTGGCGCGCCTGGGAGCCGGTGTTTTTCAACACGGCACACGACGTGGCGTCCGGCGTGGTGACCAACGGCGTTTACACGGACACCGTGCGCAGCTTCGAGTTCTCCGAGCGCCTCGTCAACGAAACGATCGACACGAACTTTAACGCCGTCGCCGGCCGCGTCGACACGCGCGGCGAGGGGATCGCGGTCATGACGTTCAATCCCCTCGGCTGGCCGAGGACGGACGTCGCGGAGATCGAGGTCTCGTTTGCCGACCCCGGCGTGAAGGAACTCGGCGCTCTCGACCCAGCCGGCAACGCAATCCCGCTGCAAATCCTGAAATCGACGCGCTACGGAGACGGCGGGATCAAGTCCGCCACCGTGGCGTTCATGGCCAAGGACGTGCCGGCCGTCGGGTACGCGGTGTACCGAGTCGTCCCCCGCGCCGCTCCGGCTCCCGGCACGACGGCGATGGTCGGCCGGCCCGACGCGCTCGAGAATGAATTCTACCGCGTCACGCTCGACCCCTCGACCGGCGCGATCAACAGCCTGCGCGTGAAAGACGGCGACTGGGAAGTCTTCCGCGGGCCGGCCAACGTCGTCACACGGCAAGAGGACAAGGGCGACTTCTGGTCGCTTTACGTCGGACTCAAAGGTGATCAGAAGCTCTTCATCACCGACAAACAGGCCGTCCCCCAAGCGGGCCAGGCGAAGTTCAGCCACGAGTTTAAGGGCGCCGACCCGGCAACTGTCATCTCCGGGCCCGTGCTGACCGAGTTTGACCTATGGCACCCGTTCGACGACGGCACCTTCGCCACCCGCGTCCGGCTTTACGCCGGCTCACGGCGCGTCGACCTTCGCACGCAACTGATCAATCAGCAGCGGCACGTGCGTTACCAAGCCTTGTTCCCCACCACCATCAAAGGCGGGGCGAGCTGGCACTCCATCCCGTTCGGCTCGATCGAACGCCCCGAGGGCATCGAATACCCCGCCATGCACTGGACCGACTACGGCGACGGAAAACGCGGGCTCACGGTGCTGAACTACGGCATTCCCGGTAACGTGATGAGCGACGGAACGATGATGCTCTCGCTCGCCCGCGCCCATAACCTCGGCGGGTACGGCTTCGGCGGCGGGTACGAACAAGGCATGTCGTCCGACACCGGCTTTCAAATCGGCAAGCAACTCTCCCTCCGCTACGCGCTCGTGCCCCACGCCGGCGACTGGCGCCATGCCGGCACGTACCGCGACGGCATGGAGTTCAACTACCCGCTCGTCGTCCGCAAGGTGCCGGCGCACGAAGGCACGCTCCCCACGCGGTGGGGTCTCGTGGAAATCTCTAAGCCCAACGCCGTCCTATCGGCCCTGAAGCCGGGCGCCGACGGAGCGATGATTCTGCGCGTCTTCGAAGCGACCGGCGTCGCCACGCCGGGCGTCAAAATCTCGCTGCACGGCTCATTGACCAAAGCCGAAGAAGTGAACCTGATGGAAGACCCCGGCCGCGACCTGGCGGTGACGGACAACACCTTCACGTTCGATTTGAAGCCGTTCGAGATCAAGACGTTCAAAGTTCAGGTCCAACCGGCGAAGTAATCATCGACGTCGTTTGATTAGCCTGAATGGGAACGCGGGACAAGGGTTAATGTGACAACCGCCATTCGTGCGACCCCGTTCTGGTTGTTGGGCGTCTTGTGCGTCCTTGCGCTCGCCGCTCCCGCGCCGGCGGCGCAACCACCACAGGTGAAGCTGCGTGTCGAAAACGTCCACCCTTGGCGGCCGCCGTTCGGCCTTGATCGCGTCGGGCAGGGGCGGGTAGCCGTCGTCGAAGCCGTCGGCGAGGGGACGTTGCAGGACATGACTTTGTCGGCATGGCTGGCCGGCAAGGAGGTCGGATGCCAAGCGGTCCGCGTTCCGGAGAAGACGCCGCGCTTGGCGCGAGCCGCGTTCGCAGGCGTGTTCGATGTGGATGAGTTGGTGCTCACCGCGCGGGCTGCCACGGGCACGACCACAGAGCTTGCCCGACTCAAGGTGGAGTTGCCGCCGTTCGAGGCCGACGCGACGGCGGAACCCGAGAAGCTCATCAATCCTGTAGATCTTGGCGCGATCCTCGTCCCCGGCGACTGGCTGTTGCTCGGCCGGGGCCAGACCGGGCGGCTCACGGTCCGCGCGGTCCGGCGCGGCGCGGCAAAAAAAGACGTGACGGTCAAGGCGTGGTTCGAGTCGGCGCCCGACAAGCCGGTCATTACCGTCTTGCCGCTTCCGTCCGGCCGTCGGGGCGAAGCGACGATCGACCTGCCCGCCGGCGTTGCGGAGCATGACGTATTGCACGTTTCGATTGTCGACGTTGCCAGCGGGGACGGCGTCAATCTCTGGAACAAGAACATCACCACGATGCGCGTGGCATCGCCGCCGGCGCTGCCGCGGTTTGGCGCGGTGGAGGTCAAACTCCGTTACGACGCGCCCATTTCGGTCCGCGACCCGGCGACCGCAAAATTCTCCTCGCTGCCGTACGCGAACGGGTGGGAAGATCGGCTCAAGGACGTCGTTGTCGCACTACCCAACGGCTCACGGTTCGTGTTCTGGCGCGGGTCGAGCTACATCCCGTTCTGGGCGAGTCGACGAAACGTCGGCCTGTGCTGCGAATGGGCAGAGATCATTCACCCGTTTCCGCCGGATGCGACCGATTGTGTCGGGCCGCTGATGGATAAGGAACTGCG
>JBKJRK010000304.1:0-2775 GCA_046593135.1 Tepidisphaeraceae bacterium
GTTCTTGTCCGGCGTCGGACCCAAGTACGAGCCGGGGTAGCCGGTGGCGGAAGGTACCATGGGATCCGCGTAGGCGGGCCTCACGGTGCCGGGGAAATTCGGCGGGGGCGGAACAACCGGAGGCGCGAGCTCGGGGTCATCAGACGACGGGGGTACGTTTGACTCAGTCATGGCGTGCGTCCTTTCTTGTTTCAGTGAATGGCCTGACGCGCCGTTTATACTGCCTCGCCTGACCAATTTCCAAAACCTGCTCAACGCTGCCGCCCGCTTGCTTCGTGTCGAGCAGCGAGCCAGCGCTTTCGCCACTCCGGCATCTGCGACTCCGTCACTTCCGCCCACAGGCCGCGCCCCTTGCCCCGCGCCTCATCTTCCGCCTGCTCGAACTGCCGCCGCATTGCATGGTGAAATGGTCGATGGGCGTAGGCGTGACCTTCCCGCACCAGCAGTTGGCACACATTCTCGGCGTCGCCGAGGTGGAGATACGCGAGCAGCCGGGAGTATCGGTCGCGCGTTTGCGTGGCGTCGAGGCGGACGGTGACGGTCTTCTCGTCGATCAACTCTTTGAGGCGGGTTGCCGCCTCGCGGCCCCAGTGCTCATCGTGCTGGCCCGCGTCGTGGCGGATCTCCGGCGCGTCGATGCCGAGCAGGCGGATCGTTTCCTCCGCCGCGCCGGGCGATCGGCGGACGCGGACCGTATCGCCGTCGATAACTCGCGTGACGACTACGGTCTGCCGGTCATAATTGGCCCAGTCGTCGCCGCGGTACCGAAAGACGCCGGCACGGTCGAGGAGTGCGGTAACGGCGAGTAGCAGAAGCGTAACGAAAATCGACCGGCGGGTCCGCCGCCGACGGTTGAGCTGACGCACGGTCGGCTCGGGAATCTCATCTCGCGGACGCCTGCGGGACATGTGCAATCCGACTGCGGCAGCGCCGGACTCCGGGGTTTTAGAGTTCCTGCAAAACGATCGCGGTAAACACGGAGACCACGGAGAACTCCCAGGAATTCGGTCGAAATTCGTCGCTTTTCGTGTGTTCCGTGTACCCCGGGGGGTTGAATTTTAGGTTCTTTAACGGCTACCGCGCTTTTCCAAGCTCGAACGCGTCGTGAACGATCTGGAGCGCTTTTTCGCCCTGCCCCTTATCGATAATGCAGGAGATCTTGATCTCGCTCGTCGTGATGTTCTGGATGTTCACGCCGGCCTCCGCGAGGGCCTTGAACATGCGCTGGGCGACGCCGGTGTGGGTGCGCATGCCGACGCCTACGACGCTTACTTTAGCCAGGTCGGAGTTGTAGATCGCTTTCGAGTTGCCGCCGAGTTCTTTCACCAGCCGGTCGACGACCGGCTTGATGTCGTGCAGGTCGCCGTGCTCGACGGTGAAGCTGATGTTCGCCGTGTTGTCGTCCATGACGTTCTGGATGATGTCGTCGACCATGATGTTGCCGTCGGCGATGTCGGAAAAAATCCGGGCCGCGATGCCCGGACGGTCGGGGACGTTTTTCACCGTGACGCGTGTGAGGTCCTTCTTCAAGGCGGCTCCGGATACGAGAATGTGCTCCATGTTCGGGGTCTCCGCGACGATCCAGGTGCCTTCGTTTTCGTTCTGGCTGTTGCGCACGTGCAACGCGACGTTGTACTTCTTCGCAAATTCGACGGCCCGCGTCTGCAACACCGACGCGCCCAGGCCGGACAATTCGAGCATCTCGTCGTAGCTGATGCGGTCAATCTTGCGGGCGTTTTTGACGACCCGCGGGTCGGCGGTGTAGATGCCGTCGACGTCGGTGTAATTCTCACACACGTCCGCATTCAACACCGCCCCGAGCGCCACCAGCGTCGCGTTGCTCCCGCCCCGGCCGAGGGTCGTGTAGTGGCCGTCGGGGGTAATGCCTTGAAACCCGGCCACGATCACGATCGACCCTTTTTCGAGCTGCTCAAAAATTCGGTGCTTGTTGATCGACTGGATGCGGGCCTTGGAGAACGCGCCGTCGGTCACCAGCCCGATCTGCCCGCCGGTAAAGCTGATGGCTTCGACGCCCTGGGCGTGGATCGCCATGGCCATGAGGGCGATGGTGACCTGCTCGCCGGTGGCGAGGAGCTGGTCCATCTCCCGTTTCGGCGGGTTGTTCTCGCACCCGTTGAACGAGCAGACCTCCTTGGCGAGCGCGATGAGGTCGTCCGTCGTATCGCCCATGGCGCTCACGACGACGACTACTTGATTTCCCAGTTCCTTGGCCGCGATGGCGCGCTTCGCGGCGTGGTGAATGCGCTCGGCGTTGGCGACACTGGTGCCGCCGAATTTTTGGACGATTAGACCCATGGAATGGACGAACTCCGCAGAACAGGAAAGGGTGGGATTATAGTGGGGAACGCCGAATGCTCAACGGCCCTTACCGTGAACTGCCGGCGGGGTCGGAACGACCGGGAACCCTGTCGGCAGCGACTCCGGCGACTGGATGTTTGCCTTCAGCACCCGCTTCACCGACTTGCGCCTCACGTATCGCTGAATGATTGTGGCCCCTTCCGAAAACTCAGCTTCCGTTGACTCAAATTGGATGAAAGCGAGCAATTGTTCTTCGTGCATAACCTGTTCTCAAAGATTCCCGCCCCGCAGGAAATACTCCATCAGTTCATGCCCGCGCTCGATCTTCAAATCGCTGGCGGCGGCGTTTTTTTCGGAGTACGGCAACGGGCGGAGGGTTTTTATGCGCGTGCCGGCCATGGCGAAGGGGCTCGGCGCGTAGCCGTGCTTGCGGGTGGCGATGTTGGTGGGGTGGTC
>JBKJRK010000433.1:0-2660 GCA_046593135.1 Tepidisphaeraceae bacterium
GAATGGAGCCTCCGCGACGGCCACCTCGGCCTGCGGAATTCGCTCCGCGGGTTGTACCTCGCGCTCTACGCCGGCGAGCTTGTCGGCCGGCTCGTCGAAGAGCACGACCCGCATCCGGACCTGTTCGATCGGCTCGCCGCGACGATCGACGAACTCCAGACGCCGCGTCACGAAGAAACGTTCCTGGCGTTCCAACTGGACCTGCTCCGCGAGACGGGCTACCTCGCCGAAATATCGTCGTGCACGTCGTGCGGGTTGGTGGTCAGCGATCGAGAACCTTGCTTTTTCTCCCCCGCCCGCGGCGGCGTCGTGTGCCGCAACTGCGAAGGGGGGATCCACGACCGAATCCCATTCGACGGCCGGCTCCTCCGCCTTGTGCTTGGGATTCTGCGCCTCCCCCGCTCCAACGGCTCCCCCCGCCGCCTTCCCCACCTCACGCGCCACCAGACCGACCCCGTCAACCGGCTCTTCGCCCACCAAATCGAACACACCCTCGGCCGGCGTCTTCAACTTGCGCCGTACGTTTTGACGAATCCCGCTCTGAAAGACTGAGAAATCCTATCGACTGCCCGCGCCTCGCATTGACGCGCCGCCGTTCCGGCGGCCGCGAATCGGGTCGCTTTTGAATTCAATTCCGCATTCATCATTCTGCATTCTGCCTTCCCGTCCGTTGCCCCTCCTCGCAACCCCTATTACAATCCCGCGCCATGCCACGGAGCGGCTGGGTCTATCTCGCAATTCTGGTGTTCGTCTCGCCGTTCACACGGGCCGAGACGGTCGCCCTCGCCCCGAAAACATTTGAACTCGGACAGGACGGGAAGTTTCGTCCGATCGAAGAGCCGAGCGCTAGCACTGCGCCCAGTGACGACATTATCCAGAACCCGGAGTTAGATCGCATCGAGCAACTCCTCGCGGATAAGAAGGCCGGCCAGGCGAATGGGCCGATGATCCGATGGATCAAAGCCAACCCCGTCGCGCCGGATCGCGACCGCGGGTTGTTCCTTCTGGCCGAGATGTACAGCCAGATCGGCAACAAGATCCGGGCTTACTACCACCTCGACGAGTTGATGGACTACTACCCGGGCAGCCGGCTGTTTTACCCGTCGCTGGAAAAGCAGTACGCCGTCGCCGACGCCTACCTGAGGGGCTACAAACGGCGGTTCCTCCGCATCCCTTTTCTGTCGGCCAATGACGAAGCCGTCGAGATTCTTTTTCGCATCCAGGAACGCGCGCCGGGCTCCCCGATCGCGGAGCGGGCGCTGCTCCGCACAGCCGATTACTACTACGACTCGTCGCAATTCGACTTCGCCGCCGACGCCTACGCGGCGTACGCCCGCTCGTATTCCCGCAGCCCGGAAATCTCGCGCGTCCGGCTGCGCCAGGCATTTTCGTCGCTCGCACAGTTCCGCGGGCTTCGGTTTGACGCGACGCCGGTGATCGACGCGAAGGCCCAGCTTCAAGACATCCAGGCCGAATACCCCGAGATGGCCCAAAGGGAAAACGTCGCCGACGTGCTGGAGCGAATCGACGGCATCCTCGCCGCCCGCATCGCACAGACCGCCGACTTCTACCGGCGGACAAACCAGCCCAGGGCGGCGGCCCACAACCTGCGGTATCTCGTCGACAACTACCCCGAGAGCCCCGAAGCCGCCAAAGCCCAGCGGCAGCTCGCGAAGATGCCCGCCTGGGCATTGGAAATCCCCGCGCCGACCGGCGGGCGAAGCGCCGAGGAAGAGCGATTCAAGCCCGACTTACCCGCCCCTCAGCCGGCGGGCAAGCCCGCCGCCGAGGCGGCGCCGGCCGGTCCGTCGGTCGACCCCGTAGCGCCGTCGACGATCCCTCCCTCCAACGAGACGCCATGAGCGACCGCCGCCGGCAATTTTTCCTCCGCCTTGCCGCCGTGTTGTTCGCGCGCCCGCTTGCCGGGCTGCTCGCCTGCGGGGTTGCGATTTGCCTCTGCGGTTGCGGCTACAGCCAGGCAAACTACGACCTTGGCGAAGCCGGGGGGGCGGAGCGTTCGCTTTATCGCACGGACGTCAAAACCGTCGCGGTCCCCATTTTCAGCAACCGGAGCTTTGAGCGCAACGTCGAGTTCGACCTCTCGAAAGCGGTCGTCAACTACATCGAGAGCAATACGCCGTATAAGGTAGCCCCCAAGGAACGGGCCGACACGATCCTGGAAGGGGAAATCACGCGCGTGGACATCAAGACGGTCAGCAACAGCGCCGTCTCCGCCACGCCGCAGGAGCAACTGTTGACGATCCGCTGCAACTTCACCTGGAAAGACCTCCGCACCGGCCGCATCCTCGCGCAACGCAAACATTTCGACCAATCCGGGACCTACTACCCGACCCTCGGCGAAGGACGTTTCGTCGGTTCCCAGCAGAACGTCGAACGCCTTGCCGTGGCCATCGTCCAGGAACTCCAGGCCGACTGGTAACCTCCTCCCACCTCAATTCAACAGAATTGACGTTTGCATCGCCTGTTGCCGTCGATCCACACCTGTCTCTCGCACCGGTACAGTTCTTGCTTGTAGCTCTTCCATGATTGATACGGATTGAAACCTGCCGTGGATAACGGAGACGCAGCGTACTTTCGGCAGGTCGCGGTCATGTCGTTTGGATTGGAAGCGGCCTTTCGGCACCGGCCGTCAAGGCGAC
>JBKJRK010000517.1:0-3040 GCA_046593135.1 Tepidisphaeraceae bacterium
TTCGGATTTCGAGCGCACCTCTGTGCCCTCTGTGCCCTCCGTGTCTCTGTGGTGAATCTTTTCCTCGCCTGCTGCTCGTTACCCGCCGATCTTTTCTTCCTCGACCAAGTTGGTCAGCCGGCCGATTTTTTCGATTTCGATGGTGACGCGGTCGCCGGGCTTGAGCCAGAGGGGCGGCTTACGGGCGATGCCGACGCCGTGGGGGGTGCCGGTGAGGATGACGGTGCCGGGGAGGAGTGTCGTGCTGGCGCTCAGAAATTCGATCAAGGCGGGGACGTCGAAGATCATGTCGCCGGTGTCCCAGTCCTGGACGGTTTGGTCGTTGAGGACGGTTTTGATCGACAGGGAGTTGGGGTTGTCGATCTCGTCGGCGGTCACGAGGCAGGGGCCGAGGGGGCAGAAGGTGTCGAAGGTCTTGCCGCGGCACCACTGCCCGCCGCCCCGGCGAAGTTGCCAGTCGCGGGCGGAAACGTCGTTGGCGCAGGTGTAGCCCAGGACGTGCTTGAGGGCTTGTTTGCGGGGAATGTTTTTCCCGGCCGTGCCGATGACGACGGCCAATTCACATTCGTAATCCACTTCGTCGCTCTGCAACGCGCGGGGCAGCAGGATCGTGTCGCCGTGGGCGCAGGCGGCGTTGGTCGCCTTCATGAACAGGATCGGAAACTCCGGCACGTTGGCGTTGCTCTCCTCGGCGTGCTTCTGGTAGTTCAAGCCGATGCACATGATGGCGGTCGGTGCAACCGGGGGGAGGAGTTTTTTCATGTCCGCCGGCCGATCGGTCGGGCGAAGCGTGCCGGCGAAGGGGTCGCCTTCGGCCAGGACGCGCGAGCCGTCCGGTTGGATCAAGCCGTAATGGGATTGGCCGGCGGAATCGGTGTAACGAATAATCTTCATGGTGTTGTTGTCGTGGGGGTCACGTCTTAAGAAGGGGAATTTGAGCCGAGAAGGTTCGTGCTGCCAAGAGCGAGAGTAGTCTACCGTGAGTCGTGACTTCGCGGGAACTGTTCAACCAACGCTGCGACTCCAAGCCCGAGATTTCGCAGGGCTAGCTTGGAGTTCGCGTTCAGCTCGCGCAGGTGCCTGATGAGCCCGGGGCGACGGAGCAGCGTGGTCATCACCGCCAGCGGGCGCGGCCGACCGATCTCATCAACCAGATTGAGTACAGCGGGGTCAATGGTCATGTCCGCCGGGTCGCTGATGGCTCGAAGGCCGATGATCGTAACTTCTGCTTCGGCCATTTTTTGCACAACGGCTTGTTCCATGTCTACTGCAAGCGCCTTCGTGTCGCGGAACAGGGCGGCTTTGTCCGCCGGTGTCGTGACGAGCCGGTCTGTCGTATAGATGGGGCCGATGTGCCAAGGTAAATGCAGCGGCAAATCGGGCAAGGGGCTGTCGAGCACCAGATCGCCAGCACGCAGCCGGGGGTCCAGCCCGCCTGCCAATCCCGCGACGATAACCCGAGCGGCCGTTACGGTTTGTGGCAGGCGCTTGCCACGCATGCCGATGACCTGAACCGGCACGTCGTAACCGCCGGCCCGAAGGGCGCACGTGATCGCGCGGGCTTCTTGTTGTAATGCCGTGAAGATGACGAGCGGGGGTCGATTCACTGTGAGACGACGAACTGTAACCGACGCCGGCGTTTGGGCTTTCTCCGCCGCGCTGGTAAGTTGAAAAAATCTATGGGCGTACCGATTTCTCAAATGTGGACCGTAGCGAGTTACGTGCTGCGGCAAAAACTCTCCGGCCGCAGGCGCTACCCGCTCGTGCTCATGCTGGAGCCGCTGTTTCGCTGCAACCTCGCTTGCGCGGGATGCGGCAAGATCCAATACCCCGCGCACATCCTTAAAAAGCAGCTTACGCCCGAGCAATGCTTCAGCGCCGTCGAAGAATGCGGCGCCCCGATGGTCTCCATCCCCGGCGGCGAGCCGCTGCTGCACCCGCAGATCAAGGAAATCGTCGAGGGGCTCGTCGCCCGGAAGAAATACATCTACCTCTGTACCAACGCCTTGCTGCTGAAAGAGAAGATCGACCTCTTTAAGCCCAGCAAATACCTTACGTTCAGCGTCCACATGGACGGCCAGAAGGACCACCACGATTTCGCCGTCTGCCGCGAAGGCACGTTCGAGGTCGCCGTCGACGGAATCCGCGAGGCGGTGAAGCGCGGCTTCCGCGTCACGACCAACACGACGCTCTTCGACGGCGCCGACCCCCAAAGCGTCCGCGCGTTTTTCGACGAGATGATGGCCCTCGGCGTCGAGGGCATGATGCTCTCCCCCGGCTACAGCTACGACAAAGCCCCCGACCAGACCCACTTCCTTGGAAAAGCGCGCACGAAGCGATTGTTCACCAAGGTGCTCAGCAACCGGAGCAAGGGTTGGACGTTCAACCAGTCGCCGCTGTTTCTCGAGTTTTTGATGGGCAAGCGGCATTACGCCTGCACGCCGTGGGGGATGCCGACGTTCAACATCTTCGGCTGGCAGAAGCCGTGCTACCTCTTGAGCGACGGCTACGCCGATTCATTCAAGGAGCTGATGGACGCCACCGAGTGGGAGCGTTACGGCACCGAGAGCGGCAACCCCAAGTGCGCCAACTGCATGGTCCACAGCGGCTACGAAGCCAGCGCCGTGAACGACACGTTCGGCTCGATCAAAGGCCTGTTCGCGACCGCCCGCGCGACCCTCTTCGGCGGTCGTTACGCCGACCCCGAGGCGCTCGAAGCCTTGGACGAAAAAAGCGCCCCGGCGTCCCTCGTGCAACTGACCGTCGCCGCAACCACCCCGACGACGCGCGAGTCGGCGCGGGCGTGAGGAAATACGGATTCACCACAGAGACACAGAGGACACAGAGGCGCGCTTGTGATCCGGTTGCTTCTTGAAAAAGAAAAATCAGGTTGAGTTGCTGTTCGGAGGGTTCTCGGATTTCGAGCGCGCCTCCGTGCCCTCCGTGGTAAACTTTTTTTCGTCTTTCAGCCATGCCTCAAGAAACGAAATTTCATCCGTCGTCGCTCGAAGCCGAGTTGGCCCCCGCCGCGTTGCGTGAG
>JBKJRK010000567.1:0-5785 GCA_046593135.1 Tepidisphaeraceae bacterium
GGCGTCTTCGCCGCCCCCGATGCGCCAGACGCCAAGAATGAGCCGGCCACTGGCGGCGAAGAGCGTGGCTCGACCATCCCGTCGGATGAGCGCGAACTGGCCTTTAGCGTTCCCGGACTCATTAGTGAGGTGAACGTCAAGAACGGCGACGTGGTCAAAAAAGGCCAGGCACTTTCCGGTCTGGATACGGAGGTGGAGCAGGCGGCGTTGGCCAAGGAAGAATACCTGCTCAAATCGAACGTTCAGTTGCGTGCGGCCGAGGCGCAGCGTGATCTGGCTAAGGTTAAGTTGACGCGTGCGCAAACGTTGCGGAAGCAAGACGCGGGATCCCCCTTGGAGCTTGAAGAAGCTCAACTTGAAGTGACTGTTGCCAACCTCAAAGTCGAGTTGGCTAACGAAGAAACGGAATCCAAGCGGCTGGAAATTGTGAAGCTACGGAAACAGATCGAGCGGATGCGCATTGTCAGCGAGTTCGACGGCGAAATCCGCAAGGTCGATGCCGCGGTCGGAGAGGTGGCCGACCCGCAGAAGCCGTCTATCATTGTGGTAAGCAACAACCCGCTGTGGGTGGCAACCAAGCTCCCGACCGGGACGGCCAATGCGATGAAGCTCGGCGAGACCCTCCAGGTGCGTTACGACACTGAGAAAGAGTGGCGTGAGGCGAAGGTGATCTTCTTTGACCCGGTCGCCGACGCGACGGTCGGCCAGCAGTTGGTTCACCTCGAAATGCCGAATCCCGAAGGCCGTCGGGCGGGCCAGGAAGTGATCGTGAAGCTGCCCGACAATCTCGCGGCGGCGAAGTAAGTGCAGTTTTGGATTTTAGATTGCGGATCGAACAGGTCCCAAATTTAAAATCTGAAATTTGAAACCCAAAATCGGCAATCAAGAGGTGATTCGTGTCTCAGGGCACAACGATCGAACAACAGCCGCAGCAGAAGCAGGGCGGGGACCAGCAGGGCCGGCCGAGCGGCAACCGCTCGCAGCTCGTGCAGCGGTTGCTTGACCACTCGGTTAACCTGCCCGCTTTCGTCCACGACCTGCTTCAGACGCAGGCCGTCACCGTCGCCGGGACCGAAGCCGCGGCGTTTCTGATTGAACAAGCGGAAGGCGGCCCCGGCTTTCGGCCGATCGCGCACATCCGCCCCGACCAGAGCACGCCCGAAGTCCGCGCCGCCGCCATCCAGGCGTTCCAGGACATCGTCAAGCCCTGCGTCCAGCAGGGGAAGGACGGCGCGATCGAAGTGAGCGGCGGCAACGACGCCCACGAAGCCCAGTACTGCCTCGTCACGCTGCTTCGCAGCGAAGGCGAAGTCGTCGCGGTGTCGGCCGTCGTCACACGCTGCCGCGACCTCGAGCGCGCCCGCCAGCGGCTGCAGTCGATGCTGCTCGTCGCCGGGTATTTCGACGTCTACGCCCTCCGCCGCAGCAGCGACCAGGCCCGCACCATCGCCCAAAGCCACCAGCACGTTCTCCAGCTCGCGACCAGCGTCGCCACCGCCACCGGTTTTCAGTCGGCCGCCAACAACCTTTGCAACGAGCTGGCGACGCGGTCCAACGCGACGCGCGTGTCGATCGGCTGGCTCAAGGGCAAGAACATTCGCGTGAAGGCCCTTTCGCACACCGAGCAGTTCGACAAGAAGCAGGAGTTGATCGTCGAGATCGAAAAGGCGATGGAGGAGTGCCACGACCAAGACGAGGTCGTGCAGTTCGACCCCGCCGGCAAGAGCAGCGAGAACGTGACGCGGTCGCACCAGGCGCTGTCGCGCAGCCAGGGCGGCCACGCCGTGCTGTCGCTGCCGCTGCGGCACAAGGACGAAGTGGTCGGCGTCGTGACGCTCGAGTTTCTTCCGAATCAGCCGCTCGGGCCCAACGTCGCCAACGGCTTGACGGTTGCCGTCGAGCTGCTCGCGCCGCAGTTGTGGGACCGCTACAACAACGGCCGCTGGCTCATCACCAAGGCCGGCATCAGCACGCGCGAAACGGCGAAAATGCTCATCGGGCCCAAGCACATGCTGGCCAAGGTGATCATCTTCCTCGTCGTCGTCGCAACACTCATCGTCTGCAACATTCCGTACCAGCTTTACCCGAAATCCTGGCCCGGGGCCGCCTATCTCGACGCCCGGCCGATGTACCGCGTCAGCGCGGGGTTCCAGTTTGTTCCGACGGAAAAACGCTCGCTCAGCGTGCCGTATGAAGGCGAACTCGAGAAGCTCGCGACGATCGACGGGAAGGTCGTGAAGCCCGGCGCGATCGTGAAGAAGGGCGATGTGCTCGCCTACATGCGGAGCGAAGACCTGCATCTGAGAAGGGTCGACGCCCTGGCGCAGATGGAGCAAGCCCAGCAGAACGCCCGCAAGTTTCGCAACGACGAAGACCCGAAGAACGACGCGGACGCCGCCGTCGCCGAAACCGAAGCCAAGGGCGCCAAAGCCCAGGCCGACCTCCTCGCGTACCAAATCGGCCAGGCCGTCATTCGCGCGCCGATCGACGGGGTCGTTTTGTCCGGCGACTGGGAGGACAAGCAGGGCGCCAAGATGGAACTCGGCAAGCAGTTGTTCGAGATCAGCGAGTTGGACACGTTGAAGGTTGAGATCAACGTCAACGAACGCGACGTGCAGTTGGTTACGGTCGGCCAGAAGGGCGAAATCGCGACGCGCAGCGAGCCGCGCTCGAAGTACCCGTTTGTGGTCGAGCGGGTCGTGCCGCTGGGCGAAGTGAAGGAAGGGGCGAACACCTTCCGCGTTTACGGCAAGCTGGACCCGACGAAGGTCGACCTCAACTGGCGTCCGCTGATGATCGGCGAAGCCCGCCTCGAAGTCGACAAGAAGCCCTGGGCCTGGATCTGGACCCACCGCCTGGTGGACTGGGTCCGGCTGAAGCTTTGGATGTAAGGCAGTGGTCGGTGGCCAGTGGTCAGTGGCCAGTTATGACCCGCTACTTGAGTCGCCGTCTTCGCTGACCACCGGCCACTGATCACCGGCCACTCTCGCCATGACGCTCCAACTCCGTCCGACATTCTCCGAGTCCTGGTACCGCGTCGCGAATCTGCGGGCGAAGCTGCGGTCCAGCGCGCAGATTTCGCGGCAGTTTTACCGGGGAGAGCGGTGGTACGTCGTCCGCGACCCGGCGGGGAACCAGTTCCACCGGCTGTCCGACGCGGCGTACCGGTTCGTCGGGCTGCTCGACGGCTCGCGCACCGTTGCCGAGGCGTGGGACCTGACCGGCGGCCAGCTCGCCGACGACGCCCCGACCCAGCCGGAAGTCATCCAGATCCTCAGCCACCTGTACTCGGCCAACCTGATCGACTCCGACGTCACCCCCGACTCGGCCGTCCTGCTCCGCCGCCATAAAAAGCAGCAGGAACGGAAGATGAAGGGGCGGCTGATGAACGTCCTGTTCCCGCGCATTCCGCTGTGGGACCCGGACCGCTTTCTGAAGCGCTGGATGCCGATCGTGCGGATCGGTTTCAGCAAGATCGGCGCGGTCGTCTGGCTGGCCGTCATTATCGGCGCGTTGCTGGCGCTCGCGCCGCAGTGGGACCGCATCAAGCTCGCGACGAGCAACTCGATTTCGCCCGGCAACTGGATGTGGCTGTGGGCCGTCTTCGTGTTCGTGAAGCTCATCCACGAGTTGGGCCACGCCTTCGCGTGCAGACGCTTTGGCGGCGAATGTCACGAGCTGGGCATCATGTTCCTCGTGCTCATCCCGACGCCGTACGTCGACGCCAGCACGGCGTGGTCGTTCCCGAGCAAGTGGAAGCGCATGTTCGTCGGCATGGCGGGCATGATCGTTGAATTGTTCTTCGCCGCGCTATGCACCTTCTATTGGCTCAGCACCAACGACAACGAATTGACCAACCAGCTCGCGTTCAACGCGATGCTCGTGGCCGGCGTGTCGACCGTTGTGTTCAACGCCAACCCGCTGCTGCGTTACGACGGGTACTACATCCTCAGCGACTTTCTGGAGATTCCCAACCTCCGGCAAAAGAGCACGGAGTACACGCTCGGCCTGATCAAGCGGCACGTCTTCCGGGTCAAGGCCAACCAGCCGTTGCCGCCCGTCGGCCAGCGCGTCCTGCTTTTCACGTACTGCGTGACGTCCGCGGTTTACAGGGTGTTCGTGGGTTTCGCGATCATTATGCTGGTCATGTACCAGCTCCCCGAGCAGTTGAAGATCATCGGCGTGCTGATGGGCCTGGGCGCGGTGGCCACGTTCCTGATCGTGCCGGTTTTCAAGGTTTCCAAGTACCTCGCCATCGAGCCCGAGCTTCACCGCAAGCGCGGCCGGGCGATCGGTTTTTCGGCGTCGGTCGCAACGGCGATCATCGTGCTCGTCGGGGCGATCCCGTTCTGGGTTAACATCGACGCGCTAGCCGTCGTAGAGCCCGCCGAGGGAAGCAAGAGCGTTCTGTACTCCACCGAGGACGGTTTTGTCAGCGAAATCAAGGCAACGGACGGCGACTGGCTGAAGACCGGCGACGTCATTCTCGTCTGCAAGAGCGAACTTCTGGAAGCGGATATCAAGGGCACTCAAGCCCGGCTCGAGCAAATCGACGCCGAGATTCGCCGGGCGTCGGTCGTGGATCGCGCCACGCGGGAACGCTACCTGAAGGCCCGGCCCGCCGTCGTCGAACGTCTCAAGACGCTCAACGAACGCAAAGACCGGTTGACGGTCCGCGCACCCATCGACGGCGAGCTGGTTTCGCCGCAGCTTCGAGACCTGCAAGGGCGGTTCATCCCGCGCAACCAGGAACTGGCGATGGTCCAGCGCACGGACAGGCTTTCTGCCCGCGTCGTGCTGACACAGGAAGACGTCGAGCCGGTCGTGCAGCAGGCGCTGGAGGCGGCGGCCGACCCGAACGCCCCGCGCCGCGTCGAAGTCCGCATGACGAGCGACATCAGCGCGTTTCTGCCGGCGGTTTCGGTCCGCAAGCTCCCGCAGGCCTCGCCGTACCTGCCCAGCGCCGCGCCCGGCCAGCAAGGCGGCGGCGACATCGCCGTCGACCCGCGCGACCCCAGCGGCGCCAAGCCGATGCAGCCCCAATTCGAGGTCGTCGTCACCGTCGACAACCCCGACCGTCGCTTCAGCCCCGGCCAGCAGGCGCACGTCCGATTCAAGCTCGACAAACGTCCCCTCATCTGGCAATGGGGCCGCCGATTCTGGCAGTTGATTCAGACGAATAGCACGGGGAACAACGCTTAGGAGAATCCAGTAGCCAGCATCCAGTAGCCAGTAGAAGAAGATTTATCGCATTTCCTACTGGCTACTAAATGCTGGCTACTGACTACTTCCGCCCATGAGTGCTCTCGACTCCGAGCTCTGGTCCGTGTTCGACGCCCGGCGGGTGAAGGCGCCGGAGCTGCGCGGGCTCGACTCGACCGCCAACGGCGTCGTCGGGTGGTTCAAGAACCACCGGCCGGTGCTGGCCCGTCTGAAAACGCAGGTCGAGCGCGTCGAATCGCTCGAACCGGAAATCCACAACCTCGGCGCGACGCGCTTCCGCGAAGAAGTCGCGGAGCTCCGCGACCTCGCCCGGCTGAACAAGCTCAAAGGCCCGCCGCTCGACCGGGCAATGGCGATTGTCAGGGAAGGCGCGCTCCGGGCGATCGGACTCCGCCCTTACGCGGTGCAGCTCATGGGCGCGCTGGCGATGGTGGAAGGGTATATCGCCGAGATGGCGACCGGCGAGGGCAAGACGCTCACCGCGGCGCTCGGCGCGACGATATGGGGTTGGGCGGGTAAGCCGGTTCACGTCATCACGGTGAACGATTATCTCGTCGGCCGT
>JBKJRK010000348.1:0-3110 GCA_046593135.1 Tepidisphaeraceae bacterium
GTCGAGAACAGCCAGCAGGTCGCCCAGGTGGGCACCAGCAGCGCCAACCAGGACCCGCAGATCGGCAAGATGATGGCCGACGCGATGGATAAGGTCGGCAAGGACGGCGTCATCACCGTCGAAGAGGGCAAGAGCCTCGAGACCACCATCGAACTCGTCGAAGGCATGCAGTTCGACAAGGGTTACCTCAGCCCCCACTTCGTCACCGACCCGACCACGATGGAAGCCGTCCTCGATGACGTCTACATCCTGATCCACGAAAAGAAGATCAGCTCCGCCCGCGACCTCGTCCCGGTGCTCAGCAAGGCCGCCGAGGCGGGCAAGCCCGTGCTGATCATCAGCGAAGACCTCGAAGGCGAAGCCTTGGCGACCCTCGTCGTCAACAAGCTCCGCGGCACGCTGAAAGTTGCCGCCGTCAAGGCCCCCGGCTTCGGCGACCGCCGCAAGGCGATGCTCGAAGACATCGCGATCCTCACCGGCGGCCAGGCGATCTTCGAAGAGCTCGGCATCAAGCTCGAGAACGTCGAGATCAGCCAACTCGGCCGGGCCAAGAAGATCCACATCGACAAGGACAACACCACGATCATCGAAGGCGCGGGCGACGCAAAGGCCATCAAGGGCCGCATCACCCAGCTTAAGAACGAGATCGACGGCACGACCTCCGACTACGACCGCGAGAAGCTCCAGGAGCGCCTCGCCAAGCTGTCGGGCGGCGTCGCCCAGATCCAGGTCGGGGCGGCCACCGAAGTCGCGATGAAGGAAAAGAAGGCCCGCGTCGAAGACGCCCTCCACGCCTGCCGAGCCGCAGTCGAAGAAGGCATCCTCCCCGGCGGCGGCGTCGCCGTCATCCGCGCCGCGGCCCGCGTGCTGAACAAGGTCCGCGACGCACAGGCCAACGACGACCTCAAGGTCGGCATCGACATCGTCCGCCGGGCCATCGAAGCCCCCATCAAGCAAATCGCCGAAAACGCCGGCGTCGACGGCGCCGTCATCGCCCAGAAAGTTAAGGAATCGAAGGACGTCAACTTCGGCTACAACGCCCTCACTCACGAATACGGCGACATGCTCAAAATGGGCGTCATCGTCCCCACCAAGGTCGAACGCTCGGCGCTTCAGAATGCCGCTAGCATCGCCAGCCTCCTCCTGACGACGGACGCCATCGTCAGCGAGATCAAGGAAGACAAGGAACCCGCCGGCGCCGGAGCCGGTGCGGGCGGGGGCATGGGCGGGATGTATTGAATTCCGTCCGACACCTCTAAACTTCAGGCCCGGGAGTCGAAAAACTCCCGGGCCTTTTGCATTTTCTAAAGTGTCGTAGTGGTGTTTGAGGTTGCGCAAACAGCAGGCAGGGGCAGAGTATCTGGCATGGCGACGACACTCACCATCTCGGACAAAGTCGCGGCGATCGCGGAAGCCAGGGCGGCTGAAGAGTGGTTCACGAGCCTCAAACAATTTTTAGAAGCATTGCTTCTCGACGATACGCACTACGCGTCGGGCGGACCTGAATATTTGGAGCGGACTTGCACCTACTAGCCGGGCGTGCTCGCACGAGTCGGAGGGGTGTGACGTGGAGTCCTACAACTCGCCTCTCGTGAAATGAAACCGCATTCCCGCCGCCTCTGCGGCGGTGAGTAGCGCTTCGACGGCCTTCAGGTCGCGGAGAATCGGGTTCGGCTGCTTGAAGTCGTTCAGATTCGCCCCAATGTGCTCGACCAGCGGGCGGACGACCGCCAGGCCCTCGGCGGCGGAAAACCATCGTTCTGGCGGGACGCGCATCTTCGACGGATCAAACCCGTCTTCTTTCAACTGCGCGATCAGCGCATCCGGACTCTCCGACACCATCGACGACGGCTGGGTCACCTTGCACTTGCGGGCGGCGAAGTCGATGCGCTCGGCCTCGCGGGCGAGCGCCTTGCCAGTCCCGCTTTTTACGTAGACGGCCGATGCCTCGGGAAGTTCTTTTTCGAGCGTGACGAGGATCGCCTGGGCCATGGGCCGTTATGATAAGAAAAGATGCGGCGGAAACCATTGGGGCCGGCGGGACGCGCGTTTGTTTAGGTTTGATCAAATCCGGAGGCAGGCATTCTCGACTTGTAGCGCATGAGCCTATGATCCGCGCGTTCGGTTTTTCTTTGCCTTTTCTCATACGCGAGGACACGCACATGCCCAGCACATTTGAAGTCGGTCAACAGCTCGTCGAATTGTGCCGCCAGGGGAAAAACCTGGAGGCGGTCGACACGTTGTACGCGTCCAACATCGTCAGCCTGGACGTTCACGGCGACGCGACCATACCCGCCCGGATGGAAGGCATCGACGCCATTCGCAAGAAGAACCAGTGGTGGCTCGCCAACCATGAAATTCACAGCTTCGATGTGAAGGGCCCGTGGCCGCACGGGGACCGTTTCGTCGTCATGATGAAGTTTGACGTGACGTCAAAGGCGGGCCCGATGGCCGGTCAACGTATGCAGATGGAGGAGGCGGGGCTGTACACGGTGAAGGACGGCAAGATCGTCCAGGAAGAGTATTTCTATCACATGGGTTGACGCCCTCGGCGCGTGCGGGACGCTTTGACCGCCGCTTGCGGTTTGGCGAAACCGGCGGCGTACAACGGGCGGGCGATATTCGCCCGTTCGCGGTACAGTCGCGTACATGGCATGGATTTATCTGCTGCTCGCGGCCGGCTGTGAAATGGCGTGGCCGCTCGGGTTTAAGTACACGAACGGCTTCAAGGCGCATTACTGGGCCGTCGGCGTCACGATGGCGATGATGCTGCTGAGCTTCTGGCTCATGAGCCGGGCGGAAGCGAATGGCATTCACGTCGGCACGGCGTACGCCGTCTGGACGGGACTGGGCACCGCGGGCACTGTGGTGCTCGGGATAATTCTGTTTCGCGAGCCGGGCGGGTTGCTTCGGCTCGGGTGTTTGACGCTCATTCTTGTCGGCGCGGTGGGTTTGAAACTCTTTTCGCCGCCGGGCGATTCGTCTGCATCCGTGGCGGGGGCATCGGGTGGAACGGCGCGGGGGGCGGGATAGTCCTGACGGTTCACGAGCCCGACCCCGGCCCTACGGGCCGTCGCGAATCGGGGGTACTGCCGTTTGTGCGGATACTC
>JBKJRK010000299.1:0-6143 GCA_046593135.1 Tepidisphaeraceae bacterium
GCTCGGCAAAGTGCCGGCCCCGCACCGGAGGGTAGACATGATAACCGATGTGGCCGTAGTACCGCTCCAGCGCCGGCAAGTGCCCGATGCGGAGGGTAACGGTCCCGCCAATTCGGACGATGGGCTGTAGTGGCGGTCCGCCGGCGGCGCGCGGGTAGTTGTGGAGCAGCATCCAAAAGTCGTAATGCGGGACGCGTCCTTTTCCCGCGTCTCCCGCGACCCGCCCGCCTGGCGCGACCTCAAGATAATCGGCGAGTTGCTGTTGCGTCACGCGCGGCCCGAACGGCTCCGCCGCGAGAGTCAGTGGGTGGTTGGCCGCGTCAACCATGTCCGCCACCCACCGCGCGTGGGGCGCGACGAGTTCCAACTCGCCGTCGCGTAGCGGACCCGGATTAAGAAACTGAAACGACGATCGGAACATGCTCTGCCGGATGATAACGCGGGTTGCGAGTCCCCGTCATTAAAACAACTGGCCTTTGCCGCAGCCGGGCCCCAAAAAGAAAACCGGCCCCCCCGTGAGGCGGAGGAGCCGGCTCTAATTCGATGAATCAGTCGGATGTTCAGGAGAAAAGTCCGACACCGAAGAGGGTCTGGTGCCTGACGAACAAGGCGATCAGCCCGATAATCTCGGCGACCACGCACGCGGCGATCAGCGCCGTGTAAATGGTGTTGGTCGGACGCACAATGATCTGCTCGCCGCCGCTCATTCGACTCATGGCCTGCTCCGTTGTCTTCCAGTGCCCTCAGTCATCCGTCTCAATATCAGATTTCAAATCTCTGAGATCTCAAAGCTGCGTGCGGACCTCAGTGCCCTTCTTGATTTCTGAAACCTTAGGCCCGTTGAGCCGCCCCGTGGATTCGTTGGGCTCGACGGTGTCGACGGTTACATAGCCGAGGAAGTTGCCGGACTGACGGTCGATGACGTTGAACACCATGCCCTTGGTGACATTGTCGGACGAGCCGACGGAGATGGTGGCGAAGGGGACGCCGTTGATGTTCTTCTGGTCACGGATGACGCCGTTGATCGCCTGGGCGGTGTTGGCGGCGGGAGCCGTGCCGGCGACCGTGGCAGCACCCGCGGGCGAACCGCCACGGTCGCGGAGGTCGGCGACTTCATTCCGGGCGGCCTCGAGCTCCTCGTTGGCGTTGCGGAGCTGACGCGTGGCGATCTGCAGCCGGCTGTTGAGATCCGAATTAGCCGTCAGCAACTCGGTGTTCTGCTGTTGGGTCTTGTCGGAGGCGAC
Source organism: Tepidisphaeraceae bacterium (assembly GCA_046593135.1). Lineage (GTDB taxonomy): Bacteria > Planctomycetota > Phycisphaerae > Tepidisphaerales > Tepidisphaeraceae > JBKJRK01. Next base: position 1,245 of record JBKJRK010000299.1, read on the forward strand.
GCGGGTCTGGGTGATCTGCTCTTGAAGCAGGGCGACGCTCTTCTGGGCCGTCTGCAACGCGGCGGTCGCGGCCTGGAGGCGGGCGTCGGCGCTGGCGAGGTTCTGCTGGGCCGTCGCAAGCTGCGTGTCGCGGGCGCGGATGTCCGACTGGGCGGCGTTGAGCTGCTGGTTCTTCGATTCCAGGCTGGCCGCCGACTGAATGCTGACGGCTTCGGCGTGCGAACGCGCGGTCTCGGCATCGGCAGCCGAGGCCGCGGCCTGACTCTCCGCGCTCTGCAACTTGGCGCTCAGCGCCTTGTTGGCAACCGCAAAATTCTCGACCCGGTTAACCCAGACGACCGTCGCCGCAACGAACAACATCGTCAGGACAACATGCAGAACGACGAAAAGCTTGGTGAGAAAGTTCAAGGTGGGCTCCTTAACTCGGGAGTCAGATGCCTGTGGTGCCGTACTGTCGCCATCCTAATCCGGCGGGCATTGCTGTCAAGTATTTACGGGGGTTGTGACACCGGCGGACAGTGCGATCGCATGTGCAGCTCGTAGGGGCGAACCTTGTGTTCGCCCTCTTTCCCTGCTTGGCAGGAAGGGCGAACACAAGGCTCGCCCCTACGCGCCCGGCTCAAAACGATACCGATGCGATCGCCCTGCATAGGCGGAAAGGGAGAAGGATGAAGTCATACGGATCGGGATTAATCCGTGCGCGTCATGTCTCAATTTTCCACCCGGCAGGGCCGCTTCAGCGGCCCTGAACTCACGCGAGGATTAATCACGATCCGTATCAGAGGGCAGAAAAATGAAGAATGCGCCTCAATTATTGCCGTCTTGTGCCTTCTGCCTTCACTTATTGAGCTGCAACACCGCCGCGGCGGCGGCAAGCTGGACGTTGGGCTGGGTGTCGGCCAGCAGCCGGCGGAGTTCGCCCTGGGCGTCCCGGCGGCCGATCGCGCCCAGGGCCAGGGCGGCGAGGAACCGTTGTTGGGGGTCGCTGCTGCGGGCGCCGTCGGTGGCGATCTTATACCCCCCGTCCGAACCCAGCATCCCCAGCGCCCGGGCCGCCACCAAACCCACTTCCGTCTGGACGTCGTCCCCGACGAGCAGCCCCCGCACGTGCCCGCGCACCATCTGCCGCCGGGGGGCGGCCAACGCGAGCAGCCCGATGATCTTGTCGTCGGCGAAACCGCTGGCGGTGAGGGCGACGAGCGAGTTCAGCGCACCTTCATCCCCCAGCCGCCACATTGCTTCGATCGCCTGCTGCCGGACGAGCGGGTCGAGGTCAATCCGCATGACCTGCAGGATTTTCAACGCGCTGTTCTCGCCCAGCAGCCCGAGCACCAGTGCCACGTTGCGTCGGACGCGCGGGTCGTTGTCGACTGCGAATTTCTCCAGGTCATGTGTCCGGCGATGATCTCCCAGCTTGTGCAACGCGAACCGGGCGGCGACCTGCACGTTGCGATCGCGGTCCGCCGCCAGCTTTGCCAGCGCCGGATACGCTTCCTTGACTCCCAGTTCCCCCGCCATCATCGCCGCCCCGAAGCGGATGCCGGGCTGTGAATCACCGAGCGCCTTCACGATCGGCTGCGCCGCGTCCGCGGCCGGGGCGTTGCGCAGGGCTTCGAGCGCCTGGCCGCGCACCAACGGGTCTGAACTGTTCAGCGCCGTGTTGACCTGATTCCGCGCGCTGTCGACCAGCGCGGGATCCGTTGGCACATCCTGCTTCGGCGGCGGTGGCGGCGCCTCCATCGGGGGCGGCGCCATGACGCCCTTTGGCTCCTGCTTCCCACGATCCGCCGACGATCGATTGGGCCCGCAGCCCGAAGCGGCGAGGACCAAAACAGTGACCGTAATCCCGAGATGATAAAGTCCCATGCCGATTGCGTCCGTTCGATTCTTCAGGGCTTCAGCGCTTTAGAGCCAATTCACCACAGCCGTGGCGAGTATACCCCGCCATACGTCAGCCCGGCCGCCCCGCCGCTTGCGGTTTCGCAGCCGAAAGGCGCGCCTTTCGGTCTGCGAAACCGCAAGCGGCGATCGGAGGCGCCGCTACGCCCGAGGTGAACTTGCTTTAGTATTCGGCGCTGTCGCACCTTCGACCTTCAACACATCCGCCCTCTTCCCCATCAACACAAGCGCCGCCGCCAAACCGAAATTGGCCGGGAGGAGCAAGGCGATGATCTCGCCGTTCTGCTGGTTACACGACGGCAATAGTTGTAGTGCAAAGCCGACGAAGCTCAACCCCGCACCGATCACGCCGATCGTCATCGCCAGACGCGCGCCCCGCCGGCGGCCGTAGGCGACGGCGGGGCCGAGGATCACGAGCGGCAGGATAAGAGGGCTCATCTGAAGGAGATTTTCGTTCCGGTATGAGGCTGTGTGGTCGGTGACGGCCCAGCCGTAGGCGGCGACGGCGGCGCCGATGCCCCAGACCAGCGCCCAGGGCACGATCAGGAGTGAGAAACCGATCCGAGCGACGCGCCGGCGGAGGGCGAGATACGCCAATCCGACAAATGCCCCGCCGACGAGAATTCCCGCGACCCCGTAAGCTACAATCCGCGTCGGCGCGACGGCGGGCATGGGCGGGCGCGTCGCCTTCGATATTGCCCCTTCCACGAGCACCAGCGGCTTCGTGCCGCCGGGGCCGCCCGGGCCGTCGGGTAACGTGACTGTCCGCAGGTGCTCGGCGAGCTTGCCGGGTAAAAACGATTCCTCCCACGCGCTCAGCGGCTCGTCCACCGGACGTCCCAGGACGTAGGTGAATCCCGTGAACCAGAAGACGTCGAGCGGGTTGAGCCCCGACGTCAGCCGGCGGGTGTGGGAACGAAACGTCGTGCCCGTGGGGATCGCGCCGAGTTGCCGTTTCAACTCCCCGCCGGTCGCGCGGTCGATCGCGTCGCGGACGCGGGTGGAACAGTTGTCCTTGTAATAGTCGTATCGGTACAAGCGGTTTTCCGGCTTCTCGTTCCACTCCAGAAACGTTTTCAACTCCAATTTCTGTGCCGGCGAAAGGTTCAGTTCCTGCACCAAAACCTGGCGTCCGTCCTTCGCATAAACAAGGGCGGTCAGGTCGGCCCAGGAAGACTCGGTCCAATACTCCATTCGACCCATGATGAAACGAGGGACGAAACCTTCCTGGTCAAATCCGAACGCACCGTAATGGTGAGCGCGGTCGGTCGTACTGAACGGCGGCGCCGCTTGCAGTTGCCCGCCAATCTGCATTTCGTACGCCTGCCGCTCGGCCACTCGCTGGGCCGGCGGGTTTGGGTCATGAATGACGAGCGCGTTGTGCCCGAATCGCTCGTAAATGATCGGGCCGGGGCTAAAGGTCATCAAAAAAATACGGAGTTCCGACCCCGGCTCGGCGCCGGCCGGCCCGGGAGCCGCAGCGCCGGCGCGCGGGACGGCCGCCGCGAGAAACAGGAGCAAAATAGCAACCCAAAGAGTTGGACGCATCGGCAACGCAATGGTCGGGATGAACCCGGCGCAAGTCAAACCGCCGAGCGAACTTGCTTCAGCACCGCGACGACGTCCAGAGTTTTTTCTCGTTGAAAAAGGGGGTAGGCTTCACTAAGTTGTCCGGATAACACTCTCGGGGTCTCCCGCGGGCGCGCCGTTCATTTCAACAAGGGATTGAGCCATGCTTGATAAGACGTCTGCACACGCCGGGCGGGCGGGAACCGTCGCCGCTTTCGTCGGGGCCGTGCTGTTGATTGCCGTGCAACCTTCGCCCTCCTTCGGGCAGGCTGCCGCGAAGCGTCCCGGGCCGGCGGATGACTTCATCAAACTGGGTTTCAAATTTGACGGCGCCGCCTCGTGCTCCAACGCGCAGTGCCACGGCGCGGACGCGCCCAAGGAAGGCGCCGGCGCGACGACGCTGGCCGAGTTCACCCAGTGGTCGGGCGGGGACGCGCACGCCAAGGCGTACGAGACGCTGACGAAAGAAGAAAGCGCCGCCATCGCCGGGAAGCTCAAGATCGCCGACGCGACCACGAGCGCCCGCTGCACGTCGTGCCACACGCTGGACGTTCCCGCCAAACTGCACGGCAAGGACTACAGCAAGGACGAAGGCGTCAGCTGCGCCTCCTGCCACGGCCCGAGCGAAAAATGGATCGGCCCGCACAAGGAAAAGGGATGGACGGACAAGCAGCGTGCCGCATTGAAGACACACGACGCCTTGCTCGTCAAAACGGGCCTGTACGACACCAAGAGCCCCCTGGCCCGGGCCAACAAATGCACGAGTTGCCACCTGGCGATCGACGCCGACATGGTCGCCGCCGGGCATCCCCAGCCGGTGTTCGAACTCGACTATTTCTCGAAGAGCTCGGAAAAGGGCGGCATCTACGAAAGCCAGCACTGGCGTGACCCGAAAACGCCGTTCTACAACGCCGGCCTCTGGGCGACCGGCCAAGCCGTCGCCGTGCGGGACGCCATGCAGCAACTCGCCGACCGCGCCGGCGCCGCCGCCCCGGCCGAGAAGGCCGTGACGGATGCCTACAACCAGGCGATGGCCCACTACAGCGCGTTCAAGCCCGTGGTGACGACCGGCGTGGTGGCCGGCGACATCAAGGCGTGGGACGCCCAAGCCGCCAAGATCGCCGCCGGCGTAAAGGCCAAGAAGTGGCCCGACGTCGCCGCCGGCGCCAAAGCGATTGCCGCCGAAGCCGGCAAGCTCGCCCCGACGGTCGGCGTGGCCAAGTTCGATAAAGCCAAGACGCTCGGCGTGCTGAAGGCCCTTCTCGCCGACACCGCGACCGCCAAGGCCTACGCCGCCCAGGGCATGGAACAACAGGCCTACGCCATCTACGGCCTGCAAAACAGTTACGCGGGCGCCGCCGGTGCCAAGACGAGTGAGCTGATCATCAACAGCCTGTTTCCGCCGGAAGAAGGCGAACTGACCCCTGATAA
>JBKJRK010000380.1:0-19363 GCA_046593135.1 Tepidisphaeraceae bacterium
TCCACATGCTCCGCTACGACGACATGATTGAAGGCTCACTGCTGCTGATGGCAATGACGCTCGTGCTCGCGTTCGTCGCAGCGGGTTTGATCGCATTTGGCATGCGCAGCATTCGTCCGGATAATCCAGGACAACTAAGTCCCACGATCGCAATCGTGGGACTTAGTGCAATTGCACTGCTCGGCGCTCTGACCGGTTGTACCGATCCCAAGCACCCCCAGGAAGTCTGGCTCGAAACCGGCACCGGGCCCGGGCAAGTGGTTTACCCGCGTGCGATCGGCCATTCGCCCAAGGACGACACGTTTTTTGTCGTTGATCGCCTCGCCCGCGTGCAACATCTGGATTCGCAAGGACGCACGATAGGCGAGTGGCGCATGCCCGACTGGCGCATCGGCAAGCCGGTGGGGGTGTCGGTGGGGCCGGACGGGAACGTGTACGTCCCCGACACCCATTACAACCGGATCATCGTCTATTCCCCGGACGGTCAGGAAATTCGAAGGTGGGGCGAAAAGGGCACGGGGCCCGGGCAATTCATCTGGCCGACCGACCTCGCGTTCGACGCGGCCGGCAACATTTACGTTTCGGAGTACGGCGACAACGACCGCATCCAGGTTTTTGGGCCGGATGGAAAGATCGTCCGCGCCTTCGGCAAGTTCGGGACCGGCGACGGTGAGTTCATGCGGCCGCAGTCGATGGTCATCGATTGCGAAATGCTCTACGTCGCCGACGCCTGCAACCACCGCATCTGCGTCTTCAAGACCGACGGCACGTTCGTCCGCAACATGGGCTCGATCGGCTCGGCACCCGGCCAATTCCGTTTCCCCTGGGGACTCGACGAGGACGCCCAGGGCCGGCTCGTCGTCTGTGAGTTCGGCAACAACCGCGTTCAGCTCATCGACAAACAAACCGGCCAAGGACTCGGCACGTGGGGCGCATCAGGAAGGGAGCCCGGCCAGTTCGCTTACCCGTGGGGCGTGACGCTGGATCGCGCCGGACGCGTCGTTGCGTTAGACTCGGGGAACAATCGGATACAAGTGTTTACATTCTGAGTTCGAAAAGTGATGAGTACTGAGTACTGAGTGATCGGATAGATGGCGGTAGAGGCTCTTATGTTGGGTAGCTGGCTTTCAACTCAGTCCTCAGTCCTCAGCACTCAGCACTTATTGAGCACTCAGTACTTCCTGGCCTTCTCGCGCCCCGAAATGGAGTACATCGCCGGCTGGAAGATGTTCCTGCTGTTCCTCGCGGGTGCGATCCCGATTGTTTTGCTCGGCGTGTGGTCGCTGTCGGGCTTGGGGCCGGTTCGGAAATGGGTGGCGATCGGCGTCCGGTTGCTGGTTTTGCTCGTCGCGCTGCTGATTCTCGGCGGCGTTCGTTGGCAGCGGGAGCACAAGGACCTGGAGGTGATGGTCCTGCGCGACATCAGCGATTCCACCAATCAAGTCAAAAACTTCCCCGGCGGACCCGCCGGCTCGCTCCAAACTGCCCTCGACAATTATTTCAACGACCTCGCCAAAGACCCCACGAAGCAACCCGCCGACCGCATCGGCGTCCTCAGCTTCCATCAAAACGCGCTGATCGACGCGCTGCCGAGCACCAAGCTCGCCCTCGACTCCCGCGCCGTCCGCGAGCCCGGCACCGGGACCGACCCGGCTTCCGCACTCCAATTGGCCTTGGCGTCGATGTCCAACGACGCCATGCGCCGCCTGCTGCTGGTGTGGGACGGCAACCTGACGACCGGCGACCTCGAGTCGGCCATCCTGACGGCGGCCGAGCAGCACGTGCAGATTGATGTCATGCCCCTTCGGTACAACGTGACCAACGAAGTGCTGATGGACCGTTTCATCGCGCCGACCTGGAAGCGTGAAAATGAGCCGTTCAGCCTCGAAATCATCCTGAAATCGACCAACGCGACGGAGGTAGCCGGCAAGCTGAGCGTCCTGCAACAGGGTGAGCCGATGGACCTGGACCCGACCAAGCCGGGCAAGGACGCGGTGCGAGAGGTGACGCTCAAGCCCGGCCTGAACCGGCAGAGCGTTCGCGTGCCGGGCAACCTTGCCGGCGGCGTCCACCAGTTCCGCGCGATCTTCGAGGGCGACAGCTCCGTTTCCGTTGCCGGCACGAAGCAAGGCGACACGCTCTCGGTCAACAACGTCGCCGACGCGTTCACGTTCGTGCAGGGCAAGGGCCAGGTCCTCTACATCGATTCCGTCCGCGGCGGCGAAGGGGCCGGCGACATCCTGCCCAAGGCGCTGGCGGGCGAAGGGATCAACCTCGTCCCCATCACCGTCGACCAGTTCCCCAGCAGCCTCGTCCAACTCCAGCAGTACGACGCCATCGTCCTCGCCAACGTCTCCCGCGCCGACCTCGGCGAGCAGCGGCAGGAAATGCTCGCCGGCTACGTCCACGACATGGGCGGCGGCCTGCTGATGGTCGGCGGCGAAGACACGTTTGGGGCCGGGGGGTGGGAAGGGTCCAAGCTCGAAGAGGTCCTGCCCGTCGACATGGACATTCCCGCTCAACGGCAGGTGGGCAAAGGCGCGCTGGTGATGCTCATGCACTCCTGCGAGTTCCCGACGGGCAACTTCTGGGGCATGCAATGCGCCCTCAAGGCCGTCGAGGCGCTGAGCGAACACGACGACGTCGGTGTCGTTACGTTCGGCGGCATGGGAGGGGGGTCGAACTTCGACTACCCGATCAGCCAAAAAGGCGACGGCTCCCGCGTCGCCACCGCCATCAAGCAGATGGTCATGGGCGACATGCCCAGCTTCGACGAATCGCTCAACCTTGCGATCAACGGCAACGCCACCCAGAAGGGCCTCAAGGATTCCAACGCCCGGCACAAGCACGTCATCATCATCAGCGACGGCGACCCGTCGGCGCCGAACCCCGCGCTGATCGACCAGTGCAAGCAACTCAAGATCAGCATCTCGACCGTCACCGTCTTCCCGCACCAGGGCGGCCCGGCTAATCCGAACGTCGCACCCGACCCGGCGGGCGTCGCCGACAACCCCAACCTCCCGGCGGCCATGAGAGACATGGCCCGCCAGACCGGCGGACGGGCGTACGGGCCGATCGAGAACAACCCGAGTCAGCTCCCGCAGATCTTCATCAAGGAAGCGACGATCGTCCGCCGGAGTTTGATTCACGAAGTCGACACCGGCATCCCGCTGACGCTGCTCGACGCGTCCGACGAGTTTGTGAAAGGGCTCGGCACCGTCGAGCCGCTGTTCGGGATGGTTTTGACGAGCAGGAAGAACGACCCGAAGGTCATGATGCCCATCGCGGCTCAAACCGGGAAAGAGGGCATTCTCGACCCCGTCCTGGCGCACTGGCAGGCCGGCCTCGGGCGGGCGGCGGTCTTTACCGGCGACGCCCACAACAAGTGGGGGGCGCGGTGGGTCGCGAGCAGCAACTACTCGAAGTTCTGGGCCCAGGTCGTCCGCGGCGTGGCGCGTCCGCCGATGAGCACCGACTTCGACATCCAAACCACCCAGACCGGCGACAAGGGCAAGATCGTCGTCGAAGCCATCGACAAGGAAGACCGCTTTCTCAATTTTCTCAACATCAGCGGCACGGTGCTCGGCCCCGACATGAAGGAGATCAAGGTCCGGCTCGTGCAAACCGCGCCGGGTCGGTACGAACAGGAGTTCGACACGCCGTTGCCGGGCAACTACGTCGTCGGCCTGTCGTACGCCGACCGTGATGGCAAGGGCGGGTTGCTGCGGTCGGGCGTGGCGATGAATACTTCGCCCGAATTGCGCGACCTCAAGAGCAACGAAGCCCGCCTGCGCGAGGTCGCCGACCGCACCGGCGGGCGCGTGATCGACGCGCCGTTTGACGTGGCTTCCGCCCAGCTTTTCCGCCGAGACGAGAAACTCTGGAAAACCGCCTCCCCCATGCCCGTGTGGGACTGGCTCGTGCCGTTTTTGCTGGGCATGATCATCGTCGACGTCGCCGTCCGGCGAATCGCGTGGGATTGGAACTCGACCAAGCGCCTGTACGGCGCCGCCGCCGCGTACGTGCGGTCGCACACGACGACGCGCCAAGTCGAAACCCGCAACACCCTCGACGCCCTCGCCGGCATCAAGCAAAAAGCCGCCGATCAAACCGCAAAGCTCAGCGTCGGCGACGCTTCAACCGGCCCCGCAACCCCGCCGCCAACGCCGCGCCCCGATCCTAAGATGAAGTTTGAGGCCAAGGGCAAGGCTGCTGTGCAAGGCGACATCACTAGTGTCGTCGGCGGCGCAACGAACAAGCCCGTCCCGAGTGCTCCCAAGGACGTCCAGCCCAAGGGAATGCCCGCCGCCGGTGGACATCTGGGCGGACTGATGGCGGCGAAGAAGCGGGCGCAGCAGCAGATCAAGGAGAAGGAGCAGGGGGAAGGATAGGCGAAATCGGAGTTTCGATTCGGAAACGAGCGGAAACTTCGCAAGCAGATGCGAAAGCGCCGAGTCACCGAGGAGATGATTCGTGGCGCGCTCGCGGCCGTGCCGGAAGAATGGCACGGCAAACAAGGTCCGGCGTTGCGTTATCGCTACCCAGTGTCTGGTGCCGTTGTGCGGGTCGATGTGGTCTCCGGTGTGATTTTTCACATCGGTACAGTGAGGTTCATCTATGACGACTAAAGAAGTCTACGTCGCGTTGCTCGACGAAGGGGTCAACGTCTGGCGACCGGCCTTGGCATTGCCGGTGGACGAAACGACGTACGTCCTGCTTCGCCCCGACGATTATGACCCCGACGATGAAACGTGGGAATTTCCCCCCGGTTCTATCGTTGCCTGTGAAACCCGTCGTGTCCGCGATGGCGAGATTTTTGCGGCCGTGCGCGGCGTGCATGTACCGAGTCGTCAATCGGCGTAAAAAGGCCTTTCATTGGAACTTCGATATGGCAAGCTCTAACCCTACAACCCCCGTCCCCGGCGTCGATCCGCAGATCCACGCGATGTGTGAAGCGTTCCGCCGTGATTACCGCGCCGTGCAGGCGGAGATCGCCAAGGCGATCGTCGGCCACGAGGAAATCGTCGACGGCGTCCTCACCTGCCTCTTCGTCGGCGGCCACGCCCTGCTCGAAGGCGTGCCCGGCCTCGGCAAGACGGCCCTGATTCGCGCGCTGGCGTCGGCGTTGAATCTGAAGTTCAGCCGGATCCAGTTCACGCCGGACCTCATGCCGTCCGACGTGATCGGCACCAACGTCATCATGGAAAACGAGGCCGGCCACCGCGGGTTCAGCTTCATTCACGGGCCGATCTTCGCCCAGATCGTCCTCGCCGACGAAATCAACCGCGCCACGCCCAAGACGCAAAGCGCGCTGCTCGAAGCCATGCAGGAAAAGCAGGTGACGGCCGGCGGAGAAATCCGCAAGCTCGAAGAGCCGTTCTTCGTGATGGCCACGCAAAATCCGCTCGAGCAGGAAGGCACGTATCCGCTCCCCGAAGCGCAGCTCGACCGCTTTTTCTTCAAGCTGGCCGTAAAGTACAGCAACCGTCAGGAACTCGCCGCGATCCTGGAGCGCACGACGACCAACCACAAGGTCGACGTCCAGCCCGTCCTGGACGGCGAGCGCATCCGGACCCACCAGCAACTGGTCAAGCGCGTCGTCATCGCCCCCCACGTGCGCGACTACGTCATCCGCTGCACCCTCGCGACGCACCCCGACGGCCAGTTCGCCATCCCGATGGTCAACCAGTTCCTCCGCGTGGGGGCCAGCCCCCGGGCCGCCCAGGCGATCGAACTCGGCAGCAAAGTGCGGGCCCTCTTGGACGGCCGTTTCCACGTCAGCTTCAAGGACGTAAAAGACGTCGCCGTCGCCGCCATGCGTCACCGCGTGATTCTCAACTTCGAAGGTGAAGCCGAGGGCATCACGACCGACATGGTGCTGGAGAAGATTCTCTCAGACACGCCGACGGCGATCGAGGCGGAATTGGCGGCGGGTCGGGCGTAAGACGGTGCAGTCGCGTAGGGTGTGCTTCATCACACCGCTTTATTGAAGGACTGGTGTGCTGAAGCACACCCTACAGATAAACGTTGATCGATCGTCATGGCCCGTTACGAAATTCCTCAAAACATCGGCAAAGTTCGCGTCGCCAAGACGCTTGGCGGAAAATTTGCGGTGTGGAACGGCAGGCAGGGCCCGGGCGAGTTTCGAATCGTGTGCCGGAACCGCAAGGAAGCGGCGGACATCGCCGGGCAGATCAACCGGAAGGCACACCCAGGGTTTATCGAGGTGTGATCCGTAAAACGTGGGTAAATCCGGGCGCACTCGACCAGCGGAACCTCAGTTGAAGATGAAGTGGTGTCGCTGCCTTGGTGCAAGAAGTCTGAACAACTGACCAGGAACCTAAATGATTACTCATCGCACACAGGCAATTGTTGGTGACGGGGGATCGGTTACCGTTCAGGGCTTGCCGCTACCTAGTGGTCAGAAAGTTGATGTCATCGTGCTGGCGCAAGACGAGGCGTCACGCGCGTCCACCGACGCAGCGCATGACCGGCTGAAGGGTTCCGTGTTGAAAGACCAAAGACCGTTCGATCCGGTCGTACCACCGGAAGAATGGGACGTGGTGAGATGATCCTTCTCGATACCCATATTTGGCGGTGGTGGGTTTCAGGCGACGCCAACCTGCGGCCGTGGCAACGCCAACGAATCGAAGCGGAGCGGACGGCAGGCATTGGAATTAGCGTGATCTCGTGTTGGGAAATGGCAAAAGCGGTTGAAACCAAGAGCTTGGTGTTGTCCATGCCGGTCGGCGAATGGATTGACGCGGCGTTGAGCGATCCTGACGTGCGATTGTTGCCGCTAACGCCGGCGATTTGTGTGGCTTCCACACAATTGCCGCCGCCAATTCACAAAGACCCGGGCGATCAACTCATTATCGCCACGGCGCGCGAGTTGGACGTGGGCCTATTGACCTCCGACGGAAAGATCCTCACATACTCGCACGTAAAGCTCGTGCAACAGTAGGGGTGCGCATGACGGCTTTGAGTTCGAGTCCAACTTTTTCGCCGAAGTCCTCCCTGCTCGACCCCGCCTTCATGGCCCGGCTCGACCAGCTCGACGTCGTGTCGCGCAAGGTGCTGGCCGGGAAGATGAAAGGCGAGCGGCGGAGCAAGCGGCGCGGCCAGAGCGTCGAGTTCGCCGACTACCGCAACTACGTCGTCGGCGACGACCTCCGGTTCATCGACTGGAACATCTACGCCCGCCTCGACCGCCTGTTCCTCAAGCTGTTTCTCGAAGAGGAAGACCTGGCGCTGTACGTCCTTCTCGACGTCAGCAAGAGCTGCGATTACGGCGACCCCAACAAGGCCGAGTACATGAAGCGCGTCGCGGCGGCCCTCGGCTACATCGGCCTGGTGAACTACAACCGCGTGACGATCGCCGCCGTCGCCGACGGCGTGGTCGCCGACACCGGCGCGATGCGCGGCCGGCGGAAGGTGTCGCAGATGATCGACTTCATCGGCAACCTCAAGCCGCAAGGCGCCAGCCATTTCACTGAAGCCGCCAAACGGTTCGCGCTGCAGCACCGCCAGAAAGGCGTCTGTGTCGTTCTGAGCGACTTCTTCATCAAAGACGGCTTCGAAAACGGTTTGAGATACGTCGCCGGCGGGCGATACGACCTGTTCGCCGTTCAGGCGCTGTCTCCCCAGGAAATCGACCCCGACCTGCAAGGCGACCTGAAACTCCGCGACGTCGAAGACGACGACATGGCCGAGGTAAGCATCACACAGCCACTCATCAAGCAATACAAGGCGAATTTGAACGCCTACTGCTTGAGCTTGAAGGAATACGTCACCCGCCGCGGCGGGACGTACTTGTTCACCAGCACTGCGGTGCCGTTTGATACGCTGGTGCTGAATTACCTGCGGGAACGCGGACTGTTGGGCTAGCTTGGACCTGACAATGACAGACACGACAGAAGAACGCCAAGTGGTAAGCGATAAGGTGGCTACCCGTAAGCCGTCCTTGCTGTGGGCACTCTCACCCTTGGCCTACGAAATAACGGGCGTGATTGTTGCCGTGGCAGGCGGCGCTTTGGTGCATCGCTCTGCGCTGGCCGGCGGAGCGATGATCCTGTGCGGCGTGGTAACCTGGCTTTGTGGTTTTGGGCGCGTACGTCGAGGTTAGATCCGTCGATCTTTACGCGATGCCCGCAGAGCTGATCTACATTCCGGCCGACGCCACGCCGCTCATGACGCCGGACGCTTTGGCGATCATGCTCCGGCAGAGCGGCCTGCGGTGCGCGGTGGAGAAGAATGACGACGGCGACGTCGACATTGTGCTCGACGCGGACCGGACGGCGCTCTTGTTGGCGGTGGAGGATGGATTCGTAAGCAGCGTCGTGGTGGACGTGACGTTTGTGGACGAGCAGGCAAAAGCGCCGCGGGCGTGTGAGATGTTGGAGATGTTAGGGTGGGTGAGGGCGGAGGAATAGAAAAGTTGTTAGCCACAGATGGGGCACAGATGAACACAGATGAAGGCAAATACAACGTGATTACGGAGCGGATCATCGGGTGTGCGTACACGGTGGCGAGCAAGATGGGATGCGGGTTTTTGGAACTTTGTTACGAAAACGCGCTTGCTTACGAACTAAGAAAAGCGGGTTTGAAGGTAGAGCAGCAGGTACGGTTGCAGGTGTGGTACGACGACAAGGTTGTTGTCGGCGCGTACGTGGCAGACCTTATCGTGGAAGGCATTATCCTTGTCGAATTGAAGGCGATTCAATCGCTCGATTCGATCCATACGGCCCAATGCATCAACTATCTTGCTGCCACGCGCCTGCCGATCTGCCTCCTCATTAACTTCGGTAAGCGCGTTGATGTGAAACGTATCGTCGGAGCAGCTTACAAGACGAGACCTACGTCTTCGTCTTAATCTGTGTGCATCTGTGCCCCATCTGTGGCAAAAATGCATTCCGAATCCGTTTGGAGCAAAGCAGATGTCCTGGTTACCCGCATTTCTAAATTGGAAGGCCGCGGCGATTGCCGCCGGGATATCGATTCCGGCGTTGCTCGTGCTGTACTTTTTGAAGCTGCGCCGGCGGGAAGTGGCAGTCTCGTCGACCATTCTTTGGAAGAAGGCGATTCAAGACTTGCAGGTGAATGCGCCGTTCCAACGGCTGCGCCGCAATCTGCTCCTGTTCTTGCAGTTGCTTTTGCTGGTCCTGTTGATTCTGGCGTTGGCCAAACCCGTGGCGAACGTCACGCCGACGCCGGGGAAGACGACGGTAATCCTGGTCGATCGGTCGGCTTCGATGGGCGCGAAGAATGCGGACGGGAAGACGACCCGGCTGGATGAAGCGAAACGGCGGGCGAAGGAGCTGGTCGACTCGATGCCCGGCGGGGCGACGGCGATGGTGATCGCGTTTGACGACACGCCGGAGATGATGCAGACGTGGACGGGGGATGCCAATCTCCTCAGGCGGGCGATCGAGCGGGTCGAACAGACCGATCGGAAGACGAAGCTGAAGCTGACGTATCAATTGGCCGAGGCGAAGCTGTTTTTCATTCCCGAGCAGAACCGGAGCAACATTGAGCCGCCCGACGTAAGGGTGTTTTCGGACGGGCGGGTGCTGGACGCGAACGAGTTGAGTATCAAGTCGCCGGTGACGCTGGAGCGGGTGGGGGATGAAAAGGCGGGCAACGTCGCGATCGTCGCGCTCAGCGCCAAGCGGAACTACGAACGGCCGACGCAGGTGCAGGTGTTTGCCCGCCTGGCGAACTACGGGCCGGAGCCGGTGGGGACGTCGCTTTCGTTGACGGTGGACGGGCAATCCGTGCAGACGGCGACCTCGAACCAGGTGTTTCTGCTGCCGGACCGCTGGTCGGACGACCAGCGGACGAAGTACACGCAGCAGGAAGGCAACCGCAAGCCGACGGACAGCGTTGAGTTTCAACTCGACTTGACCGAATCATCGGTCGTCCGCGTCGAGCAGACCAACAAGGAAGGCGACGCCCTGGCGGCCGACGACGTGGCGTCGGTGGTCGTGCCGCCGCCGAAGCAGTTGTCGGTGCTTTTGGTGACGGACGGGAATTACTTCATCGAGAAGGTGATCCGGAGCCAGAAGCAGCTCGAAAAAGTCGAGACCATGCCGCCGGTTGCGTACGAGGAGAACAAGCCGACGAAGTACGACGTGTACGTGTTTGACCGCTACAAACCGAAGGTGCTTCCGCCGGCGGGAAGTTTCATTCATTTCGGGACGGTGCCGGACGGGTTGAAGATCAAAGCCGCCCGCGACGCCAACGGCGCGCCGATCATGCTCGATTATTCCGAAGACGCGGTCGACGTGCTCGACTGGAGCCGCGATCACCCAATCCTCCGCGGCATTTCGATGGCCCGGCTCATCGTAGCGGAGTCGATCAAGCTGGAAGTCCCCCTGGAATCGCAGGTTTTGGTGGACGGCATGAAAGGCCCGCTCATGGCCCTTCACCGGGAGGGCAAGGGTGCGCATCTGATCGTCGCGTTCGACGTTTTGCAGAGCGATTGGCCGTTCAGCCCGACGTACCCGTTCTTCTGGTACAACGCGCTGGAGTTCTTGGCGGTCGGCTCAGACATGGGAGTGCGCGAGTCGTTCGACCCGGGCACGACGCCGAAGATTCCGCGAACTAGCCTGGTGAAAGGGGCGGAGCCGATCAAGCAGATCGTGCTGGTTGATCCGGCGGGCAAGCGCACCACGCTTCCGGTTCCAGAAGGCAGCGATTTCGCCCTGCCGGCGTTGGAACGCGTCGGCATCTATACGACTGACCCGCCGATTCCTCCATACGACCGGATGGCGGTCAATCTGCTCGACGCCAACGAGAGCAACCTCGTCCCCGCGACGTCCGCCCCCGGCGGCAAGCCGGAAGACGTGAAGCAGGGGAGCGGCAAGGTCCGCCGGGACCTGTGGCGCTATTTAGTCATGGGGGCGATCGGAATGCTGTTCGTAGAGTGGTGGGTCTACACGCGGCGTGTGCATCTATAATACGACCCGGCCCTTCGGGCCGCCGCGAATCGGGTGAGGATCAGCGCAGGAGGGTCCACCACGCGCCTAGCGCGAGTGTGCCCTGAATCAGCAAAAAAACAGTTAGTTTACTTACGACAGAGCCGTCGCGCTGGGACTCGGTTTCGTCGCCGGATCGGCGCCGACGCCGCTCTAATATTGCGGCAATGAGGAGATTGGCTTCGAAGCGACCGACGCCGCGTCGGCGGGCGTCGCGCAGGAATTCGAGCCGAAGCGAATAGCACAGAATTTCCGAATCGCCCAGGCGGTCAGTCACGTGGTCGACAAACAAACGGGCGGGCCCGCTTTGAGCAGATACCGGGTAGATCGACGAACGCGCACGGATTGAGATGTAACCCGGCGAAGAATGCGCCTCGTCACGGGTCGCACCCGTCAGTGCCCGGAGGGAATGTTGAAGCCGGGCGGGTTGGCCCGCAAAGCGGCAGCGTAGCCGGCGCGCCTGTCGGCGGTAGGCGTCGGACGCGGAATGAGCCGATAGGGGGGACGTCACGAGGGGAGTCTAACGTCACCTCCAAGTTTAGCAGACCGTAAATCGCCCGGTGCGACAGTGGGGATCGGCAATGGTCGGTGAATCGGAGCAGGTGTGCCGGATTTACCGCTCAGAAAGCGGGCGCGGAACTTGCTAACGGGCACTAGGGATGAGGACACCAGGCTTCTCGCCCACTAAAGTGGGGGGGCACGCATTGCTGTAGTGAGGCTTGACCGGCCCGCTCACTTCAGCGGGCGGGCGACGACCCATGCGATGCGGCGACCTATGATGATCTAATTAAGTTGGAAGCTTCATGACTTGGATGAAACGACTGGCGGTGTTTGTTGTCGGGCTTGTGCTGGTGCTTGCGCTGGCGGCTGCCGGCGCGTACTTTTTTGGCGTGCGCGGCACGCCGGACTGGGTGCGCCGTTCCACCGCAACGCCCGCCGAGAAAGCCGAAGCGGCCAACCGCCTCGACCGCAAGATTCTGGAGACGTTGTCGGTCATTCAGGAGATGAACGCCGGCGTCACGACACGCCGTGCTGCGGGCAATGAACAACGTCCCCCGGCGACGCAGGCGGCGAAGTTTCTTGAGGTCGGCTTCCATGAAGACGAACTCAACGCGGCGTTCCA
Source organism: Tepidisphaeraceae bacterium (assembly GCA_046593135.1). Taxonomy (GTDB): domain Bacteria; phylum Planctomycetota; class Phycisphaerae; order Tepidisphaerales; family Tepidisphaeraceae; genus JBKJRK01. The sequence continues at coordinate 12,100 of JBKJRK010000380.1, forward strand.
GAAGTGGGACAGTCTCTATCAGTGGACCGAGCGCTATAAGGCGTATGTCCAAGAGCCCGTGGTTGTGCTCCACGATGGCCACGTCATTCTCGCCGGAAACAGCGAGGAAGTCGGAGCGGTCGTCAGCCTCCATTTCTCGCCGAGCCTCGACGCGGACGGCCAACTCCTGCTCCGGCTCGACAATGTGTTGGCGGGCCGGCTTCCGCTCCCGCGGGCGTTTTTGGAAAAGTATCGAAAATCAGCACGCCTCAAGCTTCAGAACGGGCTGCCGGCGCTCCAGCGGAAGGCTGAGTTCGGGCCCGACGGGTCGGCGAATCAGGAAGCCATGGCCGCGGCGATGGCGAAGCTGTTTCTTCACGCGTTGGACGACGAGCCGGCGGAGCCGGTGGTGTTCTTGCCCGTAGAGCGAAAGCGATCGGTGCCGGTGACCCTCACTGACGTGCGGATCGCGGACAAAACGTTAACGTTCAAGGTGAAGCGTATGGATGCCGCCGAGCGGGCGATGCTGTTGGATGAAATCCGCGCACCGAGCGAAGGTGAAACCGCGATGAACCCCGCTCGACCGATCGCCGCTAAGCTGAAACGCCCGTCCTAATGTTTGGCATGCGCGGGAAATCTCGACGCTCTTCAGCGGCGTTTCCTGCCGAAGAGGGCGCAGCTCTTGCGCTTTGCCCTGCAGCGATTCGTCTCCGTTCCAGATGCGTGGCGGGGCGAAATCTGGCCCACTTCATATTTCGTAACGCATTGATCCTTAGTGGCTTGCCGTAGTACTCCTCTCAAAACTGGTGGTAAGTACCGCGTCGTGCGGCGGGCGTTGGCACGGCGCTTGTGATGGGCGGTCTGCACGCATGGATGCGGAAGGACCGGCTCACTATGGATGGAATCCAAGAACTCGGGCAGCGAATCGTTCAGACGGCTCGTCTGGCGGTCGCCATGCACTTGTACGAGTCGGTCGCACGACAAACCTCGCCCGGCAGCGAGGGGGTTCGGGCCGCGAGACAGATGCTGCGGCGGCAAAACACGATCGGCGGAGCCGATCCAGGCGAGGCGGGCGAAGCGAATTCGTCCCGCCTCGGTGACCTCGTCACGGATGACGAACGGGACGGACTCTTCGGGCACGATGCGTCGTTCGATCCAACCGTCGACGACGAGCCGGCCGACGAGTGAATCGTCCCCTGCCCCGACCCCGGCCAGGGTTGCGCCGCACGCCACGCGGCGCGGCCCTCGCCGATTTACCAGGACCGAGACCCTCATGCTCTACGGCTTGTACCTCTCGGCGACCGGGATCATCACCAGCTCCCACAAGCAGGACGTCGTCGCCAACAACCTCGCCAACAGCGAATCCGTCGGCTTCAAGCGCGACATCGCCTCATTCAAAGAACGACTTACCGAAGCCCAGGAGCGCGGCCGGCCGGGCCTGAGCAACCCGATGCTCGAAAAGCTCGGCGGCGGCATTCTCGCGTCGCCGTCGCTCGTCGATTCGCGGCAGGGCGACCTCGAGCCCACCGGCAACGCGCTGGACGTCGCCATCGAAGGCGACGGCTACTTCGCGGTCCGGAACCAAGGCCAGTCGCGCCTCACGCGCAACGGGCAGTTCATGGTCGACAACAAGGGCCGGATGTGCCTTTCCAACGACGACGGCCAGAACGTGCTCGACCCCAAAGGGAAGCCGATTATTCTCGCGCCAGGCCTGCCGACGACCATCGCCAAGGACGGCACGATCACCCAGAACGGCCAGCCCGTCGGACGGATCGGCCTGTTTGACGTCGCCGATCGCGCCAAGCTGCTCAAGCAAGGCGGCACGCTATTGTCGCATCCCGACCAAACGCTCGTACCTGCGAGCGGCAATCTCCGGAGCGAGTTCGTCGAGCGAGCTAACGTCGACCCCGCCACCGAGTTGGCCGACCTCATGGAAACCCAGCGTAATCTCGAAGCCAACGCCAACATGATCCGCTACCAGGATCAGACGCTCGGCCGGCTTGTGAACGAAGTAGGCAAGATCGGGTGACGTGTATTGATGGTTGAATGTTGATTGTTGGCAGGTGCTTTGACGGATCGTGTTTTTCTAAGACCAGCATTCAACACTCAACGATCAACAATCAACCTTCGAACCACATTCGTCCGATAACACCATCATGGCCATCACCGCCCTCCATTCCGCGGCATCAGGACTTCGGGCGCTTTCGAGCCGGATTGACGTGGTGGCCAACAACTTGGCCAACGCGGAAACGACCGCGTTTAAGCGTAGCCGGGTTAATTTCGAAGACCTTTTCTACCTTCAACTGAAGCAGCCGGGCACGACTAACTCGGCGGGTGAGCCTTCGCCGGCCGGCATCTTTGTCGGCCTGGGTACGAAGATCAGCAATACCCAACTCGACCTTGAGCAGGGCAGCCTGGAAAATACGCACCGCGCCCTCGACGTCGGCATTCAAGGCGACGGATTCTTTAAAGTAAAAGTTCTCGACTCCGTCGGCGACGGCTTCGCCTACACACGCAACGGAAACTTGTTCCAGAACAACAAGGGTGAGCTCGTGCTCGGCGTCGGCGACGGATACAAGATCGAGCCTCCAATCAGTCTCCCTACCGACGCGCTGGAGATCACAATCAGCCAGTCCGGCGTCATCGAGTACAAGCAGCCGGGTAGCACCTCCAACAAACAGGGTGGCCAGCTCAAGATCTCGCAGTTCGTCAACCCACAAGGCCTGAAGCTCCTCGGCGGCGGGCTGTACGTCGAGACGGAATCGTCCGGACAGCCGATTGAAAGCAACCCGGGCGAAGACGGCGCCGGCGTGACGCTCGGCGGGTTTCTAGAGGCCAGCAACGTCGACCCGGTCAAAGAACTCGTCTCCCTCATCAAGACACAACGCGCCTTCGAGCTGAACAGCCAGTCGATCCAGTCGGCCGACCAGGCGCTACAGACAATTGGGAACTTGAGACGGAACTAATTTCAGTGATGAGGACTGAGTGCTGACTGAGTTCAGATTCGCACTCAGTCCTCAGTACTCAGTCCTCATCACTCTCGAAGCGACACCGACACGGAGGTTGGTGCAATGCATAACGGACGACCCCTGACATCGCGTAAAAAGGTTCAGTTGCTGCTGGCACTGACCATTCTGGCGTGGGCGACGCAGACGCTGTTCGCACAATGGAGCCGGGGCGCGGAGGTCGCCGGCGCCGCATCTTCCGAGGCGTTCGTACCGCGCGGCGGCGGAGCACTGGCGGGGGCCTCGCTGGAGCTGCGGGGCGAGGCTCGCGTGTTCGGCGCGGAGGTGAAGCTCAAGCAGGTCTGCCGCTGGTCCGACGCCGACAAGGCCATGTTCACGCCCGTCGCGGACCTCGTGCTCGTCAAGCTGGATTCCCGCCGGCCGTTCCGCGTGCTGGAAGTCAAGGACGTTCGCCAGTTGCTCGAAGAAGCCGGCGTCAACGTGGCGCTTATTCGCTTTTCCGGACCGATCGAATGCACCGTGTCGCGGACGGACGTCGAGCTGAAGGAAGGCGAAGCACTGGAGCAATGGATCAAGACACGAGACGGCGTCAGCGATCCTGAAGAAGCGGAGACGCCCGCGATCGCGGCCGCGCTAAATGTTCACGACATCGTAACTACGAAAGCCGCTGCGCAGTCGTCTAAAGTCGATGAGCCGGCCGCCGACACGCTTCGCGACTTGCTCGTCGCTAACTTGGGTATCCGTTTGTCAGTTCCGCAGGATCAGTTGCAAGTGTCATTCGACCCGCAAGCCGAGAGCGCTTTGCGTCTTGCCGGGCCGCAGTTCAAGTTCAACATCCAGCCGCGCCGCGTGCGCGATCTCGGCGAGGTGTCGTGGGACGTGACGATCGTCAGTTCCGCCGGCGGCGGACCGCGCAAGGCGCAAATCACCGCGACGGCGCGGGCGTGGCAGAACCAGGTGGTCGTCGCCAAGTCGCTCGCCCGACGGCAGGTTATTCGGGCCGAAGACGTCACGGCCCGCCGGGCGCTTGTCGACAAGCTGCCCGAAGCGGCGCTGCTGAGCGCCGAACAAGTCGTCAACCAGATGGCCGCACGTGATCTGAAACCAGGCACATTAGTGACGGCGTCGTTGGTGGAGGCGGTTCCGCTGGCCAAAATCGGGCAATTTATCACCGTCACGCTCAACCGCGGCTCCGTCCGGATCAAGAGCGTCGGCAAGGCCCTCGAAGGCGGCTCCTACGGACAAACCATTCGGGTGAAGAACGAATCCACCCGAGACGTCTACCAGGCGGTCCTCACCGGCCCTCAGGAAGCGTCGATGACGTCTCCCGACGCACCAGCCGGCGACAATGGCTTGGCGACGGCGGCAAAAAACTGATCGAGTTATCCGTAGCGCGGAGTCCTTGACCGCGTATGAAGTGAAGGAGTGACGATGCGCCTGCGGGTCCTGATTTTGTCAATTGTGGGGTCGGCCGGCGCCGCATTCGGCCAAGACTCGGCACAACCAAACCAGTCTACAGACCGACCGGCGCCCGGCCAGGCGGAGCGGCGCGGTGCCGCCGCCGGTGGCGCCACAGACGCCGTTCCCACACGAGCCGACGCGGCGGCCTTGCTGCAGAGTCACGGGAATTCCCTGCTGAAGGCTTCCCTCGCCGCCCGGCCGGACACCGCCCAGGTTCAGTTCAAGGACGTCAGCTACTTCGCCGTCGCCGTTCCGGAACCGAAGGTCATCAAGAAGCACGACCTGGTCACGATCATCGTTCGCGAAGAAAGCCAATACAGTTCCGAAGGAACCGCCGAGATCAAGCGCGATTCCAAGCTCGAAGCCGCGATTACCGACTTCGTCAAGTTGAAGCTGAAAAACGTAGAGATCGAAGGCGGCGGCATCGGCCCGGTGCCCCCGCGCGTCGCATTGGACGGCAGCCGGGAATCGAAGGGCGAAGGGACCGTCGATCGCAGCGACCGCTTCACCGCCCGCATCACCGCCGAGGTGCTCGACGTCAAGCCGAACGGCACGCTCGTGCTTCAGGCCCGCAAACGCATTAAGACCGACGACGAAGAGCAAGCCTTCGTCCTCACCGGCGTCTGCCGCGCCGAGGACATCACCGCCGACAACAGCATCCTCAGCACCCAGCTCTACGACCTCGAGCTGGCCAAGAGGCACAAAGGTGACGTCCGAAACGCCACGCGCAGAGGCTGGGGCGGGAAATTATTGGACGTGATCAGTCCATTTTGACGAACTTGTAGGGGCGAACCTTGTGTTCGCATTTCGCCAAAGCGCGAGGGTACGCCGGGCGAACACAAGATTCGCCCCTACGTGGCTGAACTGATGCGAACGACGCTGCTCATCACGATCTGTTTTGTCTGTTGCGTCGCGTCCGACGCGCTGGCCGTCAAGGTCGGTGACATCACGCGCACTGGCGGGCAGCGGCGGAATTTTCTCGTCGGGCTTGGGCTGGTGATCGGCCTCAACGGCACTGGCGACGGCGGTGACTACGCCGCCACCGTCAATCCGCTCCGCGAGATGCTCGCCAAATTCTCCGACCCCGTCACCGTCCGTGACCTCGGCCCCGCCAACAACGTCGCCGTCGTCAGCCTGATGGCGACGATTCCCGCCAACGGCGTTCGCGAGGGCGACGAGCTGGACGTCCACGTCGTCAGCAACGGAGCCGCCTCCAGCTTGAAGGGCGGCCGGCTGTTCGTCGCGCCGCTCCGCGGGCCGACGCCCGATTCGCCGTTCGTCGCATTGGCACAGGGCTCGGTCGAGCTCGAAGACCCGACGACGCCGACCAACGGCATCGTGAAAAAGGGCGCGGTCATGGAAATAGACATGGCCTACAAGTTCATCGAGAACGGCCGGTTTTGGCTCGTTCTCGAAGACGCCCACGCAAGTTGGACCACTGCCAACAACATCGCCAAGATCATCAACGACGCCGAAGGCGGCGACGGCCAGACCCTCGCGACCGCCGTCGATCCGAAAAACGTCCTGGTCACCATACCCGCGATCGAACAAGCCCGCCCGGACGGCTTCATGGCCCGCGTCCAGCGGCTCGACGTGTACATGCTCCCGTCCGAGGCGCGCGTACAGATCAATGAGCGCACCGGCACCCTCATCGTCACCGGCGACGTCGAGATCAGCCCCGTCGTCATCAGCCACAAGGGCCTGACGATCAGCACGATCGACCCCAAACCGGTCGCCTCGCAGCGAAACCCGCTGATCACGAGCAAGGAAATCGTCGCCCTCGACACGACCAACGCCGGCGGCGCCAAGCTTCAGGACCTCGTCGGCGCCCTCGAGCAGCTCAAGGTGCCCGCGGAAGACCGAATCACGATCGTCAAGGAACTGCACAAAACCGGGAAGTTGCACGCGAAATTGATCGTCGAGTGAGCCATCGCTCAACGTTTGGCGGCGGGCCGGCTGTCCCTCCGCTGCGACATGTAAAATGAATTTTTCCGCTTCCCAAAACTTCAAACCGTTCGACGCCTTCCGCCCCACGGCCACCGGCGTCGATCTCTCTGCGCGTCCGCTGCGCCAGACGGTTCCCGGCGAAGTCGGCCGGTTCGCCACCGAGCCGAAGAGCGAGCACGATAAACTTGTCGGCCAGACGCAGACATGGGTCGCGCAGACTTTCTTTGGCACGCTGCTGAAGCAAATGCGAAACAGCCCGTTCAAATCCGAAATCTTCAGCGGCGGGCAGGGCGGGGAAGCATTCGCGTCGCTTCACGACCAGCAACTGGCCGAGCACATGACCCGCGGCGCCGGCAGCAAGCTCGTGAACAGCATCGTTCGACGGATTGAAGCCAACGCCGCTTACAGGAAGCAGGCCGTCGACAAGTCTGGGAAGACGGATAGCCGCGCGCCGGATGAACGAAACGGTAACCCGCAACGATCGAGGCCACATGCTCCGACAGCTTTCCGAGCTTGAAACCGCGCTCCATCAGCTCGTCGCGGAACACCGCCGGCTGCTCGTTCACACTGACGCCCAGCAGGCCGCCATGCGCGCCCTGGACCTTGGCGCCATGGACGTCGCCGTCAACGGCCAGGAGGCGTGCCGGCTCCGCATCGCAACGATCGAAACCAAGCGACGCGGGATCGTGCAGGCCCTTACGCGCGGCATGAAAATCGACGGCCCGGTCACCGTGACCAAGCTGGCCGCGCTGTACCCCCAGCGGCGCGACACGCTGCTCAAGCTGCGTGACGAGCTGAAAGACGTCGCCTCGACGATTTCCTCGCGCACGAAGGTAGCCGGGAAACTCGCCGGGGCCGTGCTCGGCCACTTGAACATGGTCGTGCGTCTGCTTGCCGGCGCGGTGGAGCGT
>JBKJRK010000469.1:0-2850 GCA_046593135.1 Tepidisphaeraceae bacterium
CCCAGCGTTCGCCGTAGCCGGGCGAAGCGAGCAGGGTGCCGACGATTTTTTCGTAGGCGTTTGGGTCGGGGTCCGCGATGAACCGCTCGACGTCCGCCGGCGTCGGCGGAAGTCCGACCAGATCAAAGTAAACGCGCCGAATCAGCGTGCGTCGGTCCGCCTTCGGCGACGGCGCGAGCTGCTTTTCTCTCAACTTCGCTAATACGAACGCGTCGATCGGATTGCGCACCCACGCCGCGTCCTTCTGCCCAGTCGTGTTCGGGGGAGCGACGCGCGCGATCGGCTTCAATGCCCACCAGTCCCACGGATCTGCCACCTTCGCGCTCGCCTCGTCCGGCCAGATTGCCCCTTGGTCGATCCAAGCGCGCAGAATCCCGACCTCATCTGCGGTGAGCCGTTCTCCCTCCGCCGGCATGACCAGCCCGCCCGGCTCCCTCCCGGCCACCAGCCGAATCAGCCGACTGCGCGCGCCGTTGCCCGGCTCGATGGCTTTCCCAGATTCCCCGCCCGCCAGCGCGATCGATTTAACGTCCAGCCGCAGCCCGTGCTTCTGTTTCTCTGGCCCGTGGCAACTGTAGCAATGCCGTGCCAGAATTCGCTGAACGTCTTTAACGAAATCAATCTTCCGAGATGCCGACGACGGGAGATCGCCGGGCTGACTCGGGACGGGTTCTGCATCGGTTCGCGTTGCTAATGCGTAGAGCAACACCGGTACGACCGTAAGCCGCCACAGACAGCCGTTGCGACGAGGGATGCTTGGGCCTCCAACGGTCTTACGGAAAAGCCGGTATACGTCACGTAACAAATCTTTACTCCAGTTACGCGCATTGCGTCGGCAGCCCACCTCTAAGAAATGCACTGAGACGATTTTATCGTTGCCGTACGGCATCCAATCTGACCCTTTCACGGCCGTCCCGACTCCCATAGCGCCCGAATATCCGCGGCCGAAAGGGCGTCGCGAAAAATGATTAGTTCATCCATCGCGCCGTCCAGCCGGCGCAACTTCCCGGGCTCCAGCACCTCCGCGCCCCAGTTACCAATTTGCGCCATACCAATCCGCAGCTTGTGTTCAACGTCAACCGCCCCCGTGCCCGCCGCTGTGCCGTTAATATAGAACGCGACCTTCTTGCTCGGCAGGTCATAGACGACCGCCAGTTGGCGCCACTGGTTCAACGTGCCGGCGGCCAATTCGGCGCTCGACTGCAAGTTCGGTTGTCGCCCTTGCGTGTCGCGGCTTGTGCTCAACCAACTCGAGCCGGACGTCGCGACCTGCCAGTGAACGTATCCGTCTTGCGTCCCATACCCGTTCGACATCAACAGTGAAGACGAGGGGGTGTTTGGGCTTGACGTCCACGCGCGTAGTTTGACCCAAGTGACGAGCGTCAACCGGTCGTAGTTGCCCGGAATCTCAAGTTCCACGCGCGCCTCAGGCGTATCGAAGTCTGTCGCTTGCTTCTGCGGGAAACGGCCATGCACCCACTTGGCGCCGATCACCCGTCCGTCGCGGCCACTTGCCGCGTGAGCGAGGTTCGGCAGCACCGCAGGGTCGTCCGTCTCAACCCGCTCGAACGTGTAGTACGCGACGAGCCGTGGGTCTTTCCGAAGTTCGATGCTGTGAGAAAGCCATCGATCGTAGGCCGAGTGTTTGTCCCGAGTGATCGCGTCAAAGGCCGCCACGCGGATAAAACGTGACGACACCGCCGGGACGGACTCCGTCGCGGTCGCGCCGACGCCGACTTGAATGGCAGTCCCCGCTGTTACCATTGTTGGAGCCTTCGGCTGCACGGTCGAGGAGACGACTTCGGCCGCGACAGCACCAACCGTCACCCGCCCTTGAAAGACCTGCACTTCCGTCCCACCGACGGGGTCGGCTCGGACGCCGAATTCCGTCCCGAAGTCGGCGACATTCGCATCCGGCGTGCGGACGAAAAACCCCCTCGCCTCGGGCGTAATCGTGGCCGAGATGCGCCCACGAGTCAGTTGCAGTTCGGAAGCTGACAACACCTGAAATTCGGCCGGACCTTGGACGATCATCTCGACGCCATTACTGAAGCGGAGCTTGGCGATCCCGGCCAACAGCGTTACCGGGCGGCGCGTCAGCGTCGGCGCTGTGGTGGCCTGGCCTTCCCATTCCGCCCCGATGGCCGCGACAATCTCCGCAAAGATAGCGGGAACTGGCTTGGCCTGCGCCACCGCATTCGGCCCACTTGCAACCTCGTCGTGCCGGCCGAGCCGATGAATCGTGACCAAGGTTACGGAGAGGAACACCAAGGCGGCGACAGCCCCGCCGATTAAGATTTGGAGTCGTCTCCGCTGGCGGGCGGCGTCCGCGGAGTCTTCGCGCCGGGGATATGAAGGGGCGACCGGAAGGGCGTCCCAGTCGTCTTCGCCGTTGCGCCTCGCGCGTCCGGCAGCCGCGAGCGCGGACAAGATCATGGTCTCGCTCATCGGATCGGGGCCGGCCGCGTCGTCCGCGCCGCGCGCGTCCAGATCGATCCGAAGGTCAGCCCCATTCATTGCGGCGTGATTCCAGTGAAGCGCGCCGTGAACTTCCAGATACTTGAGGTAATGCCGTCGCGCCGCGGGGTCCGACTTCAGAGCCGCGTTGAGCGCAGTCGCCTCTTCATCGGTCAACACCTCGTCGCACAACTTGGAGAGAAGAGATTCAAGGGCCAGTCGGTCGAACGGCGTAAGAAACGAGCCGGTGGCGTCGTCGATGTCGCTCACGCCGCACCTCCCGGACGTTCAGCCAGTCTCAACCTCCGCGTGACGCAGTCGAGCAGCGTTTGACGAATTCGCCCCAGCGACTTGTACACCGAGTTTGCCGGACGACCAAGCTGCGCGGCGACG